>DASXJP010000387.1:0-3015 GCA_036497345.1 Thermoanaerobaculia bacterium | reverse complement strand
GGGCCTGGGGTTGATAAAGGGGCGGAAGCTAGGGAAAGCCCCGCCCCCTGGATCCCAACCGGCGCTTACTTCACCTCGATCGGCCCCTGATCCGTCACCAGATCGATCTTGGCGTCGGCCACCTTCTTCTGGAAGGCGGGGACGTCCTCGGCGTAGAGCTTGTTGAAGTCGGCGAGGGCGGCCTGGGTGGCCGTCTCGGCCTCCTGCATGTAGGCCTTCGCCGTGGCGCTCGGCGTCTCCCAGGAGGTGCCGATGGCGCGGCGGGCGTTGCCGATCCGGCTGAGCGCGGTGGTCTCGTCCTCCAGCAACCCCTTGGTGTCCGTGGGGACGCGGAAGCGCTTCTCCACGGCGGTGAGCTTCTTCTGGAGGTCGCGCGCGGCCTGCCGCAAGGCCTTGTCCGCGTCGCTGCCTTTCCCTTTCGTCTCGCCGCCGCCCTGCTGCTGCTCCCGCTCCTTGTCGCGGGCGTCGAGCTTGGCGAGGACCGCGCTGACGTCCTTGCGCGTGGCGCCGATGCGGTTGACGGCGTCCGCCGCGGCGTTCTGGAGCTGGCCCACCCGGACGGTGGCCGCGTCCCAGGCCTGCCAGTCGGTATCGGTGGCCTTGAGGGCCGGATCGGGCTGGACCGTCACCGTCCCCTTGGCCTCGTGGTTGCCGTATTTGACCACCACGTTATAGGTGCCGGGGACCACGTTCGGCCCGCTGTCGTTGCCGCCGAAGAAGCCGCCGCGCCCTTCGCCTTCCGGATTGCGGAACGCCTCGCGGCCGAAGTCCCAGGTCACCCGGTTGATCCCCTGCTTGACCTCCGGCTTCAGGGTGCGCACGAGCTTGCCGGAGGCGTCGGTGATCCGGATCTCCGCCTTGGGCCCCCCTCTCTCGCCGCGGCGGCCTCCCCCACCCATCGCGGCCGCCTCGCCTCCCGCTGCCGCCTCGGCTCCCGCCTCCTCCGTGCGCGACGGGACGTCCTCCCGCGGCGTTCCGGTCGGCTGGTCGCTCTGACTGCCGACCCGGGCCGTGGCGGTGCGGGCCTTCTCGCGCTCGGCCTCCTTGCGCTGCCGCTCCTTCTCGTCGATCGGCAGCGGCAGCTTGGGATCGTTGAGCGAGAAGGTGAGCGTGGCGCCATAGGGAGCGTTCCGGCCCTGGAACTCGCCGGCGCCGCCGCCGCGGATGCCGCCGAAGCCCCGCACGGCCCGGTAGATCATCGCCGGCCGGGAGGAGTAGAGGTGGACCGGCTCGGCGAGCGTGGCGGCCGAGACCTCACGCAGCGGCGTGATGTCGTCGAGGATCCAGACCGCGCGCCCATGGGTGCCGATCACCAGGTCGAGGTCCCGCGGGTGGATCTTCAGCGCCATCATCGAGCTGGTCGGCAGGCCGTTCTTCCACGGCGTCCAGTGCGCGCCGCCGTCGGACGAGACGTAGAGGGTGAATTCGGTGCCCAGGAAGAGGAGGTTCTTGTCGCCCGGGTCCTGCTCGACCGCCAGGGCGTAGCCGTGGAGGTCCTTGGGGGCCAGGCTCTTCCAGGTCTTCCCCCAGTCGTCGGTGCGGTAGACGTAGGGGGTGAAGTCCTCCCGGCGGTGGTTGTCGAACACCACGAAGGCCGAGGCGGCGTCGAATTTCGACGGCAGGACGCAGGGGATCCAGGTGTTGGCCGGCACGCCGGGGACGTTCTTCTCCAGGCTCGTCCAGGTCTGGCCGCCGTCGCGGGTGACGTGCAGGCGGCCGTCGTCCGTGCCCACCCAGATCACCCCCTTCTGCAGCGGGCTCGGAGCGATCTGGAGGATGGTGGTGAAGTTCTCGGCGGCGCTGACGTCGAGGGTGATGCCGCCGCTCTTCTTCTGCTGCTGCCACTCCTTGTTGTTGGTGGTCAGGTCCGGGCTGATGGTCGTCCAGGTGGCGCCGCGGTCGGTCGATTTATGGACGTACTGGCTGCCGCTGTAGACGGTGGCCGGATCGAAGGGGTCCTGCGCCAGGGCGGCGTTCCAGTTGAAGCGGAGCGGCTCGGAGCCCGGTGCCGCCGGCGGCTGGATGAACCGGTTCTCCCGGGTGCGCAGGTTCCAGCGCACGAGCGAGCCCCCCTGGGACTCCGAGTAGCCGGCCATCGAATCCTGGGGATCGGGGCGCGCCTCGAAGCCGTCGCCGCCGCCGATCACGTCCCAATCCGAATTCAGCACTCCACCATGCCGCCATTCGGAGCTGGGGCCTCGCCAGGAGCCGTTGTCCTGGAGGCCGCCGTAGACGTGGTAGGGGACGTCCATGTCCACGTCCACGTGGTACCACTGGCCGATCGGCAGGGTGCTCACGAACTGCCAGGTCTCGCCCCGGTCGTGGCTGATCGCCATGCCGCCGTCGCTGCCGGTCACGATGTGGTCGGCGTCGTGCGGATCGATCCAGATCGCGTGATAGTCGCCGTGGACCTCGCGCGAGCGGCCCAGGAGCTCGAAGCTGGCGCCGCTGTTCTCCGAGACCATCAGCCGGGCGGTGAGGTTGTAGAGCCGGTTCGGCCACTGGGGGTCGACCTTGATGTAGGAGTAGTAGAACGGCCGCTCCGAGGTGCGCTGGTCGGAGTTGGCCGCCTTCCAGGTCTGGCCGCCGTCGGTGGAGCGGAGCAGCGCGCTCTTCTCGGCTTCGATCAGGGCGTAGACGATGCTCGGGTTGGAGCGCGAGATCCCGACGCCGATCCGGCCGAGGTTCCCCTTGGGGAACCCGTCCTCCTCGGTGTAGCGCTTCCAGGTCTCGCCGCCGTCGTAGCTGGTGTAGAGGCCGGAGCCGGGGCCGCCGGAGCGGAACCCCCAGGGATAGCGCCGGAAATCCCACATCGCGGCGAACAGGTGGTTGGGATTGCCGGGATCGACCGCCAGGTCGGACGCGCCGGTGCGCGGATCGACGTAGAGCACCTTGCGCCAGGTCTTGCCGCCGTCGGTGGTCTTGAACACTCCGCGCTCGGGATTCTCCCCCCAGACCTGGCCGAGCGCCGCCACCCAGGCGACGTTCGGGTTGTTGGGGTGGAGCACTAGGCGG
>DASXJP010000386.1:0-8140 GCA_036497345.1 Thermoanaerobaculia bacterium | reverse complement strand
GCCGCTTCGGAGAGGCCCGAGCTCTCCAACGCCGGGATGCCGATGACGTCCGGTCTCTGCCAAATGAGGTCGCTAAGCCAGGACATCACAATCAGCTCGAAGGTCGGGCGGTGGATCTCCTCCAGCTTCCAGCGGCTCCGTTCGAGATAACGGCAGAACAAAAGCCCACCATCAACTTCATAGTCAGGCGGGACCGGAGGGGATTCGTCGTTGAGGTCCGTCAGCGCGTCCTTCCAGATGTAGAGCCGGCCTGGAGTCACCAGCAGGAAGAAGGGAGCGCCTCGAAAAGTCAGGCGACCGATACGGTCATAGAGAAAGAAGTCTGGTTGGGTCGACATGAAATACTCCTTCCGGGTACGCTCGCCAGCAAGGAGACTATAGCAGGACGGCTCGGGTTCATACGCCCTTCATCTGTGAACGGCACCATCGCTCCATGGCAGGCCTTTCCTGCCGAGGAGGACGAGATGAAACGTTCGCACCAAGCCAGCATTCCGCCGCCCTTCGACTTCGAGCAGCATTTCCCCCTCGTCCAGGCGACCCGGCACAATCTGAAATTGTGCGCGCGGCAAGACCACTGAAGCGGCGCCGGGGCTGCTGACGGATAGCCGCCCCGCGCGCGAAAACCTTTCCTTCTACCCGAAACGGGCGGCCGCCGCCTGTGTCGAGTTATGTCGGCGCTATGTCGGCGCTATGTCGGCCGACGTCGCACGCTGAGGGAAAACGCTCCTCGCGAACCTTTTCCCTAGTAGCACCACTCACTCGACAGCATGGCACATCGATTGCGATAGCAAGGTCCGTCCGGAAAGCAAACCGTGGGAATCCATCCACGGATTCTTGCAAGGAGGCGGTCTTCGGGAGCCTCGAGAACCCTGGAGTGGGGCCGGTGGATTACCGCGGCACCTTGCAGAGCTGAGCGCGGTACCGGACCTGTCGGCCCCGCCCAGAGTCGACGGGTCTGGTCTGCGGTTCGCCTGCGCCTTGATGCTTATTAACGTTCGCCGTTTCTGTAATTGAAAGGAGCCTTTATGTTAGCCAAGGTCGAGAAGTTTCCCGACTTCGAGACGACGCCCATCGCGACGACGTTGGCGTTCACCGCGGAACCGACAGCGCAATTCACTTTTACCAACCCGGCCAACAATGGCGCCCTCGGCAACTATGTAGTGGTCGATGTCGAGACGGAGATCCAGGTGACGCTGACCGGAGCGACGTTCTCGGACCCCCCTGTCATCTGGTCGATTCGTCCGGAGGGCCCAGATCACGTCCACACGACCATTATCAACGGCACCCCGACGCTTTTCGTTACGGTGCCGCCGCCAACCCACTATTTTGCGCCCTGGGTCTTCAGGATCTCCGTCGACACTCCCGCCGTCGGCGACACTCCCGGCATCATCGGCATCAGGTCTCCGAACATCTTTCTTACCAACTCCCAACCCGGTCAATTCAATCTTGTGTACTCATCCACGAACGGCAACTTCTCTCTCATGGATACCAACTCCGACCCCACCCAGGACGGGTTGATTTCCGCCGACGAGTTGATCCTGGTCAATGCCATAGTCCCCACCAGCTTTATCGTGCAGCTCCAGCTCAAAGAGGACCCTGACGACACTTCAGTGAATTTCGCGTCACCGCCCGTTCAATTGAGCAATTCCGCCGTGTCGGACACGATTACAGTGACCCCAATACCCAACACGAACAACCAAGTGCTGATTGGGATCACCCCCGGGGCGGCCGGCCAATCCACAGGGCTGCTGTTTCAAATCGTATACAACGGCGTGACCTTCCTCTCCCCCGACCCCATTCTGATCAACACCACGATCGGCGACGGCTAGGAGCCGGCCGGCGTCTGCAGCGCGGCGGTGAAGGAGGGGTCCGAACGCAGGGGATCGAACCAGGGCAGGGCGAACATCCTGGGCGCGATCCCCTGCCGGAGGGCCCGGCGGGCGTTGAAGAGGGCGGCGTTGCGATCGCCCAGCAAGGTATCGATCAGGCTGGCGTAATAGGCGGTGTCGGCCCCTTCAGGATCGAGTCGCAGCATTTTCTGGACCGTCTCGACGGCGCCCGAGCCGTCCCGCAAATGAGCCTGCGCCTGAGCCCGTGCCGACAGGACCTGCGGATCGGCGGCATCCAGAGGTGCCTCGCGCACGACCTCGCGGTAGATCGGCGCCGCCCCCTCCGGCCGCCCCGCGAGGCTCACCGTGTCGGCCAGGTTGAGGAGAGTGAAGACGTTCCGGGGCTCCAGGGCCAGGGCCCTCCGAAAGCTCGCCTCCGCCGGTCCATAGCTCCCGAGATACATTAGGGCCATTCCCAGGTTGGAGATCTCGCTGGGCCTGGGGTAGCGCTCGACCAGACGCGTATAGAGGGCGACGGCGCGGTGGAGGTCACCGTGTAGGAATTCGATCTCCGCCAGCTTCGCCAGACCTTCGTAGCGCTCCGGAGCGTTGGCGAGGAGCTGCTCGGCATCGCGCCGGGCGGCGGCGAAGTGGCCCAGGGAGGACTCCATCTCGACGGCCCGGAACAGGTTGCGCCAGGAGGGGTACCGGCTCACCCCCTCGCGCATCAGCGTCAAGGCCTTCTCGCCCTCCCCCCGCTTCTCGAGCAGCCGGGCGCGGCTGATCAGGATGCTCGGATCACCCGGCTGGAGCCGTTCGAGCCCGGCGAGCGCCTCTTCGGCGCGGTCCCACTGGCCGCGCAGCATGGCGACGCCGAACTGGCCGGTGAGCGGGCGGGGATCGGTGGGGGCGATCTGCCGGGCGTGCTCCAGGAGCTCGGCGGCGCGGTCGAGGTCCGCCGGGTCCTGGCTGGTCTTGTAGCGCTGCTGGCGCACCTCGGCCTCGAAGGTGTAGGCGTCGAGGAATTGCGGCGAGCTCGCCCGCAGGGCCTCCAACTGTGGGATGAGGGCCTCCGGCGACAGGGCCTCGCCCGCGCGCTTGGCCTCGAAGGTCCGGCGCAGGCGCAGGTACCGCGTGTAGTCGTCGGGACGGACCTCCAGGCGCGCGGCGCCGGCTCGCCGCGGGAAGCCGGAGTAGGCGTCCGTGAGATAGCCCTGGACCGCCTCTTCCACCAGGTACGGCCGCTCCGGATCGACGCTGAAGCCGCGGCTGCTCCAGAGGGTCTGGCCGTCGCTCCCCCGCACGCGCTGGAGGGAGATCTGGCAGCTCTCCCGGACGCAGTCCAGGCGCGAGGTGAGGAGCTCCTGGACGCCGAGGGCGCGGGCGACCTGGGCCGGCGAGCCGGTCACGTCGTCCCCCTCGGTGGGAGAGAGCCCCGAGAAGCTCAGGAGGGAGCGCAGGAGGGAGATCCGCAGACTGGAGGCGAGGAGCTGGGCATTCTCTCCCGCGCCGGCGCCGATCTCCGGCCGCCGCACGACGACCCGGACCGGCGATTCCGGCTTCCGGACCGCCGCCGGCCCCGGTCTCTTCACCTCCCAGAGAAGGGCGGCCGCCAGCACGGCCAGCAGGGCGAACGCGATCACCCACCGCAGGGACGGCCGCCGGGCGCTGTAGCCCTGGGAGGAGGACGGCTCGCGGGCGGGAAGAGAACCGGCGACCGGCGACCGCGATTCCACCCGTGGCATCGCGGAGTCGGCCAGCGTCGTGCCGGCCTCCACGGCTCCACTTCCCAGGCCCGCCAGCGACGCCGCTACCTCCCGGGCACTCTGGGGACGGCGGGCCGGCTCCTTTTCGAGCAGCCGGTCGACCAGGGCGGAGAGGGGGGCCGGAATCGCCGGATCCACCTCCCGCAAAGGGGTCTGCCGGTGGGTGCAGATCCGCGTCAGCGTCTCCAGCGTCGAGCTCCCCTCGAACGGCGACCGGCCGCTCAAGCACTGGTAGAGGAGGAGACCGCAGGAGAACAGATCGGAGCGGGCGTCGAGCGGCAATCCCCCGGCCTGCTCGGGGGACATGGAGCGGAAGGTCCCGACCACGCGCTGGTCCGCGGTCAGGGCCTCCTCGCCCTCCAGCCGCTTGGCCAAGCCGAAGTCGAGGATCTTGGCGTGCCCCTCCGAAGTCACCATCACGTTCTCGGGCTTGAGATCGCGGTGGATCAGCCCCTTGGCGTGCGCGGCGGCCAGGCCCTCGGCGACCTCCCGCCCGAGGCGCACCGCCTCGTCCACCGGCAGGGGGCCGCGGGCGAGCCGGCGCGACAGGGTCTCCCCTTCGACGAGCTCCATGACGATGGCGTCGCTCTCGCCGGATTCGACGATGTCGTGGATCTGGACGATCGAGGGGTGAGAGAGGCGGGCCGCGGCGCGGGCCTCGCGGCGGAAGCGCTCGCGGACCGTCTCGTTCTCCACCGCCTCGGGGCGGATCAGCTTGACCGCCACCCAGCGGTCCAGGCGTTCGTCGTAGGCCTGATAGACCTCCCCCATGCCGCCGGCCCCGAGCCGTTCGCCCAGTCTGTAGGGTCCGATCGTCTGGGAACGAGCACCCATGCGGCTTTCTTCCTAGGACAGGCCGAGTTGGGTCATCCGGCGCTGGAGCCCCCGCTTCGAGACTTCCAGGGCCTCGACCATGGCGTCGAGGTCGCCCCCGCACCGCGCGTGGCAGGCCTCGATCTCCTCCCACGAGAGGTCCACCGCCTTGCGGATTTTTGGGCTCTTTTCGATCTTGTCGTACAGGGAGCCGCGGGAGATGCCGAGCGCCGCGGCGGCCCGCTGGATGCGCCAGCGGTGGGCGCGCAGGGCCGCCAGGAGCTCGTCCTCGGTGACCTCCTCCACGCTTCGGTAGGAACGCCGGGCACCGCTCGGCGTCGATCCGGTCGGCGTCGCCAGGTGCGGCGTCGACGGCTCGCGGTCCGGCCAGGACGGACGGGAGGCCTCCCGCAGCAGGCGCTCGGCCTGGAGCCACATTCCCGCCTCGCCGGCGTCGCGGCCGGAGACGATGATCTGGCGTACGGAGTTCCTGAGCTGCCGCACGTTCCCCGGCCAGTCGAAGGCGGCAAGGCGGGCCACCAGGGAGCTGGGGATCCAGGGGCGGCCGCCGAACGGTACCGCCAGGCGGCCGGCCTCGCCCACACGAGTGAGCTCCTGGCGGACGAAATGGAGGAAGAGCCGGCCGAAGTCGTCCCGCCGCTCGCGCAGGGGCGGCACCCGGATCTCGTAGCCGGCGAGCCGGTGCAGGAGGGGCGCCCGGAACCGGCCCGCGGCCACGGCGCCTTCGAGGTCGGCGTCGGTGGCGGCGAGCAGGCGCACGTCGACCCGGCGGACGTCGTCGCTCCCCACCGGCTGGATCTCGCGGGTCTCCAGGGCGCGGAGGAGGAGGCCCTGGATCTCCGGCGGCGTCTCCCCCACCTCATCAAGGAAGAGGGTGCCGCCGTCGGCCCGCTGGAAGTGGCCGTCGCGCCGGCGGTCGGCCCCGGTGTAGGCGCCGCGCGAGGCGCCGAACAGCTCGGCCGCGGCCAGGGTCGGAGGGACCGCCGCCATGTTGACCGCGAGATAGGGGCGCTCGCGGCGGTGGCCGGCGTCGTGGAGGGCGCGGGCGATCAGCTCCTTGCCGGTGCCGGTCTCGCCGCGCAGGAGGACCGGCACGTCGAGCCCGGCCACCCGCTGGATCTCGCGGCGCAGGGCGATCATCGTCGCGCTCTCGCCCACCAGCCCGAAATCGGGCCCGCCGGCCATGCCCACGGGATCGAGCCGGGAGAGCAGGAGGACCACCCGGCCGGCCAGGAGCAGGACGGCGCCGCGCTCCAGGCGGGCCGGCGGGATCTCCAGATCCCCTGCGACCGGCTCGCCGTCCACGATCACGGCCGTGCCGCTCTCGCCGCGGCAGAGGCGGACGCCGCCCGGCTCGGCGCCCGGAAGGAGCCGGAGAGGCCGGCGGCTCAGATAGGGATCGGCGAGCGGGCGCAGCAGGGCGCTCCCCGGCTGCGAGAACATCGGCTCCCCCCGGGTCAGAGACTCTCCTCTCCCGGAGGCCAGACCGGCGAGCGCGACGCGCTCCCCCGTCCGTTCGGCGTCCGGATGGTAGAGGACCGTCAACCCAGGGACGTAGAACGAGGCGGCCGGGGAGGCCCCGCCGCTCTCCGCCCGCGTATCGGCTTGCAGCTGCCGCTGCAAAGCCTCACTGTCGTTCGGCACGAGCGAAGCTTAGCGCTTTACTCTCGTTTTCACCATAGGCGGAGCCACCCTTGGACACGGTCGCCGGACTACCCCGGGACGTGGGGGCGGGCCTCCGGCGGGCATGTTAGGATGCGCACTTGAAAATTTATCGACCCCGAAAGGGAGAGTCATGTCGAACGAGCTGCTGAACGAGCTTCTTTTCGGCCTCTACATCTTCGTGCTGGCGGGCTTCCTCGGCCACTACGTTATTGAGAAAGTGCCGCCCCTGCTCCACACCCCGCTGATGGCGGGCACCAACGCCATCTCCGGCATTTCGCTGGTGGGCTCACTCGTGGCCGCAGGCTCCGGCTGGGGATGGACCGCCACCCTGCTTGGCTTCGTCGCCGTCACCTGCGCCACCATCAATACCGTGGGCGGTTTCCTGATCACCGACCGGATGCTGCGGATGTTCAAGCGGCGGGGAGGCGACAAGGCATGAACGCCCACGTAGTCTCCCCGTCTCTGACGTTCGCCTATCTCATCGCTTCCGTCTGCTTCATCTTGGCGCTGCAAGGGCTGTCGTCCCCCACCCATGCCCGGCGGGGCAATCTCATCGGGGCCTTCGGCATGCTGGTCGCCGTGGTCGGCACACTGATCCTGGCCGGCATCATCGACTACTCCTGGATCGCCGGCGGGCTGATTCTCGGCTCGCTTATCGGCGCCGCGATGTCGATCTGGATCCCAATGACCAAGATGCCGGAACGGATCGCGCTCTCCCACTGCTTCGGCGGCCTCGCGGCGGCCTTGGTGGGCGTCGTGGAGTATCACCACCTGACGGCGATCCATGAGCTCGACCGCTTCACGATGGGTGCCCTGGGGCTGGAGGTCTTCCTAGGCTTCCTGACCTTCACCGGCAGCCTAATGGCCTTCGGCAAGCTCCAGGGTCTAATCACCGGCGCACCAGTGACTTGGAAGGGGCAGAACGCCTCGAACATCACCATGTTCTTCGCCGCACTGGTCCTGCTGGTCCTGCTGGTCCTGGACCCCACCCGAAGCGCCCTCTTCTACGCCATGGGTGCCATCGGCCTGATCGTTGGCGTCCTGGCTGTGCTGCCGATCGGCGGCGCCGACATGCCGGTGGTGATCTCACTCCTCAATTCCTACGCCGGCCTGGCTTCGGCATCGACCGGCTTCGCCCTCCACAATTACGTGCTGGTCATTGCAGGCGCACTCGACGGCACCTCGGGCTTCTTGCTCTCGATGAAAATGAGCAAGGCGATGAACCGGTCGTTCGCCAACGTGCTGTTCGGCGCCTTCGGCCAGGTGGCGCCCACGCCCGAGGGGGCGGCGGCTCCCACCGTCAACTACAACCTGGCGACCGTGGAGGACGCCGTGGGGGTGCTCACCGCGTCCCAGTCGGTGATCGTGGTGCCCGGCTACGGCATGGCGGTCTCGCAGGCGCAGCACGCGGTGCGCGAGCTGGCGCAGGCCCTGGAGGCCAACGGGGCCACGGTCAAGTACGCCATCCACCCCGTGGCCGGCCGCATGCCGGGGCACATGAACGTGCTCCTGGCCGAGGCCAACGTCCCCTACGACCAGCTCTACGACCTCGACGACATCAACGACGAGTTCTCCCGCACCGACGTGGCCTTGGTGGTGGGCGCCAACGACGTGGTCAACCCGGCGGCGAAGACCAATCCGGCCAGCCCGATCTACGGCATGCCGGTGTTCAACACCGAAGAGTCCCGGGCCGTGATCGTGCTGAAGCGCAGCATGAACACCGGCTTCGCGGGGATCGAGAACGACCTCTTCATCCGGCCCAACACCATGATGGTGCTGGGCGACGCCAAGAAGACCCTGCGGGAGTTCATCGCCGGGGTCAAGGAAGAGGCGGCGGCGTAGCCCTCATCACCCCGGCCCTCTTCTCCCGGCCTCCCCCCCACCTGACGGGAGAAGAGGGAGAATTCAGTCGAAGAAATGTCTTGAAGCCCCTCTCTCCCGTCGGGAAGGGGGGGAGGACGGGAGAGAGGGGTTGGGGAGTGAGGGCTCGCCCCAAAGGGGCGCCCCTAATCCGGGCAGCGGTGGCAGAGCGGCAGCCGCTGCTCG
>DASXJP010000385.1:0-22436 GCA_036497345.1 Thermoanaerobaculia bacterium | reverse complement strand
GACACGTGGTGGCGCGCCTGCTCGGCGAGCTGCCGGTGGAGGTGGACCGGTCTCTCGTCGAAAAAGCCAAGGTGCTCGACAACTTCTACGTCGGGACGCGCTCTCCGAATGGACACCCCGAAGGTCCGCCGTTCGAGCATTATGGAGAGATCCAGAGCGGGGAAGCGATCCAGTATGCCAGTGAGACCCTTGCGTTCGTCCGTGCTCAGATGGCCTGACCGCCGCGAGGTGGAGCGGAGCGCCGCGGAATGGGCGGCTCAGGAGGCGCAACGCCATCCGGGCCTTCTCCGCCTCGGCTACTTCGGTTCCTATGCCCGGGGCGACGCCGGAGTGGGCAGCGACCTCGACCTGATCGCCGTGGTCGAGTCGTCTCCGGACCCTTTCGAGCGGCGCTCCCTCGACTGGGACCTCACCTCTCTTCCAGTGCCGGCCGAGCTGCTCGTCTATACGCAGCCGGAGTGGGAGCACCTCCTGCGACAGGGCGGCCGCTTCGCGCGAGCTCTGCAGCAGGAAGCCCGCTGGCTGATCTCCTGAGGCACCGTTCTCCTACTGAGCCAAACCTACGCCGGCCGCGCCGCCCCGTCCGGCACGGGGATCTCCGATGCCACCGAAGCGGGCGCGGCGGCACGGATCACATCCAGGAGCTGCCGCCGCACGGTCTCCCGCGAGTAATCGGCGGCCAGGCGGCGCCTACCGTTCTCGACCAGCCAGCGGCGGGCGGAGGGATTTCCCAACAGATCGGTGACGGCGGTCACCCACTCGACGGGGTGTTGGCCGACCAGGAGGAAGTCCTCGCCCTGGCGGCCGGAGGTTCCCGCCACGGCCCAGGAGGAGGCCAGCACGGGCACTCCCACGGCCCAGGCCTCCAGCACCTTGATGGGCACGCCCGAGCCGCAGCGCATCGGGGCGATCGACAAGGTGGCCTGGGCGATGACCGAGCGCAGGTCGCGCGGGGACTCGATCAGCCTTGCTCCGGCCTTCTCGATCCGGCTCCGGAGGGCCGGCGAGGGGCGGTCTCCCGCGATCACCAGGCGCACGTCCGGCCGGAAGGTCCGGAGCTGGGGCCAGACGTCGCGCAGCCACCAGGTGGCCGCGTCGGCGTTGACGAAGTAGCCGAGGTTGCCTGTCATCACCAGGACGGGGCCCTTGTCCCCCTCGCGCCAGAGCTTCTCGGTATCGAGCGGCGGATCGATGGTGCGCTCGCGCACGGAGAGGCGCACCACGGAGACTTTGGCCGCGAGGTCCGGTGGCAGCCGGTTGGCGAGGGCCTGGCGGTCCCTTTCGCAGACGACGAGCATACGCACCGACTGCTCGGCCAGCCGCCGCTCGGCGATCGCCAGCAGCCGCGCCTCGATTTTGAGCAGCGGCGCCAGCCACCAGCGGTCCACGGCCGCCCGCAGGGAGAAATTGAGCGAGAGGCTGTCGATCAGGTCGACCACGAACGGCGTTCCGCCGAAATCCTCGACATGGATCGCCAGGCGGACGAGCTGAAGGATGCCGAGGTCGTGCTCCGGCGCGAGCCCCCGGAGCTTGCGGCCGAGGTCCGGCTGGTAGAAGAGCCCGGTCTGGAGCGGCAGATGCTTGACGACGGCTCGCGCTACCCCTGAGAAGATCGCCATGCCGCCCGGGCGGTAGAGCTCGACGCGGTAGCGCGCGTTGGCGGGAGGCGGCGGCTGGTCCTTGCCCGGCGCCGGCGCCAGGAGCGTCACCTCGTGCTCGTCCGCCAGGAAGTCGAGCATCTGGACGGCCCGCATCTGGTCCCCGCGGCGGGGAGGCCAGGGATAGCGGGAGGTGACGAGGAGGATCTTCATCCCCGATCAGACGAGCTTCAGGAGGTGCCCGAGCTTCTCCCGCTTCGTCCGCAGGTAGGCGCGGCTCGAATCGGTGGGCGGCACCTCCAGCGGGACGCGCTCGACGATCTCCAGCCCATAGCCGTTGAGGGCGATGTATTTGCTGGGGTTGTTCGTCATCAGCCGCATCTGGCGCACGCCGAGGTCGCGGAGGATCTGGGCGCCGATGCCGTAATCGCGCTGGTCGGGCCGGAAGCCGAGCCGCTCGTTGGCCTCCACCGTGTCGTGCCCCTGCTCCTGGAGCTCGTAGGCGCGCAGCTTGTTCATCAGGCCGATGCCGCGGCCTTCCTGGAGGAGATAGAGGAGCACGCCCTTGCCCTCGGCGGCGATGCGCTCCAGGGCCTGCTCGAGCTGCGGGCCGCAGTCGCAGCGGCAGGAGCCGAAGATGTCGCCGGTGAGGCACTGGCTGTGGACGCGCACCAGGGTCGGCTCCTCGGGATGGAGCTCGCCCATGACCAGGGCCACGTTCTCGTCGCCGGTGACGTCCGAGCGGTAGGCGTGGATGCGGAAGTCGCCGTAGATCGTCGGCAGGTTGGGCGACGCCATCTTGCGCACCAGGGTCTCGTGGCGCAGGCGGTAGCTGATGAGGTCGGAGACGGTGATCATCATCAGCCCGTGCTCGCGGGCGACCTTGGTGAGGTCGGGCACGCGGGCCATGGTGCCGTCGTCGTTCATGATCTCGCAGATCACCCCCGCCGGGGTGAGGCCGGCCAGAGCGGCGAGGTCGACCGACGCCTCGGTCTGCCCGGCGCGCTTGAGGACGCCCCCTTTGCGGGCGCGCAGCGGAAAGACGTGCCCGGGACGGAGCAGGTCCTCCGGCCGGGTCGCCGGGTCGATGGCGGTGAGGATGGTGGCGGCGCGGTCGGCGGCGGAGATGCCGGTGGTGACCTTGCCGCGGGCCTCGATCGAGATGGTGAACGCGGTGCCGAAGGTGGAGGTGTTGTCCTGGACCATCAGCGGCAGGTCGAGGGCGTCGCAGCGCTCCTCGGTCATGGCGAGGCAGATCAGCCCCCGCCCGTGCTTGGCCATGAAGTTGATCGCCGCGGGGGTGGCCTTCTCGGCCGCGATGGCCAGGTCCCCCTCGTTCTCGCGGTCCTCGTCGTCGACGATGATGACGATCTCACCGTGACGGAAGTGTTCGATCGCCTCCTCGATGGGGACGAAGGGAGTGTCGTCGGTCATGGGTGTCGGCAGGCTTTCTCGCCAGAGAGGGCGCCAAGGCCGTCCCGGGGCGTGAGGAAGGCTGGACGCGTTTGCGGCCTAGAAGAGTCTACGCCGCGGTTGGAGGAGGGGTCAACCGAGCTTTACCGGCGAGACCCCTTGGCACCCTGCTGGATCAACCCCCGCAGGGCTTCGTTCACCGAAGCCGTATCTGAAAAGACCTCGGCGACATCCGGGTCCAGAACAATCAACGTGCTCCCTTCCGAGAACCGGCCGGCGTATTTCCCCACAACCCCGTTGCTGAAGTCGTACTCGTCCCGCATCTCGGAATCCTGCTCATCCTTACGGGCCTTGCTCATATTTCCTCCGTTCCTGGCGGCTCGCCTCGCGCGCGCTGATGATCCGTATGGTGTCTTCCGTCTCGGCATGGACGACGACGAGGAGGCGATTCAGTTGTGAGATCCCGAGGAGAACGCAACGCTCCTCATCATAGGAATGATCGGGATCAGGAATCGTACGAGACAGCGGGTCCATGAAAGCGCTTACCGCCTCGTCAAAGGATACTCCATGCTTCTGGAGATTGGCCCGTGCCTTGGCCGGATCCCATCGGAAGGTAGCTGACACCCCGAGATGCTACATCTTTTATCCAGAAATCAGAACGGGTTCCCGATATTGAAGAACAGCGCGTACGACGGCTCCCCATGCTCGCGGTTGAGCTTGAAGCCGATGCCGGCGCGGACGGGGCCGATGGGCGAGTTGTAGCGGGCGCCCAGGCCGATGCCGTTCTTGACCTCGGCCAGCCGGATGGCCCGCCAGTCGGGCCAGACGTTACCGCTGTCGAGGAAGAGCACGCCGCCGAAGGCGCCGGCGATCGGGAAGCGGTATTCGAGATTGATCAGCAGCAGGCCGTCGCCGCCCACCGGGACATAGCCGCCGCCGTTCGGATTGCGGATGAGCGTCTCGCCGCGGATGCCCAGCTCGTCCTGCCCATAGGCGCGGTGGGTGGCGTCGCCGCCGGCGAAGAAGCGCTCGGCGATCGGCACGTTGCGGCTGGGGAAGTCGAGCACGATGCCCCCCGAGGTGGGGATCGCCTTGTAGGGCTGGATGGTGCCCAGGCGGGCGCTCCCCACCAGCACCCCGGGACGGCCCAGGTTGTAGTACTGGGTCTGCTGGAGGAAGACCTTGAGGAACTCGGTGTCGGTGCTGAGCTCCGGCAACGGGAAGGCGTACTGGACCTGCGCCAGCGAGCTCCAGCCGCGGGTCGGCGTGATCGGGTCGTCCCGGTGGTCGAGGAAGAAGCTCGGCACGAAGCTGGTGACGTAGTAGGGCTGGTCGAGCCGTTCGATCTGGTTGGAGGCGATGCCGGGATTGACGCTCGGCTCGACGATCCGGTAATCGAAGCCGAGGCTGTAGCGGCGGTTGCCGTAGACGCGCACGGCCTCGATGCGGGCCCCGTAGCGGGTGACCTCGTAAGGGCGGTCGATCGGCGCCTCCTCCTCGTAGTAGAGGTTCGAGGTGAGCGCGACCGGATGCTCGCCGAGATAGGGCTGGTTGAAGGTGAAGTGGAAGCGCTTGTCGCGCTGGCTCCAGCGCAGATCGGTGCGCAGGCTGTAGGCCCGCCCCCCCACGTTGTTGTCGGTGAAGGCGAGCGAGCCCCGGAAACGGGTCTCGGAGTCCCAGCCGAAGCCATAGAGGACGCTGCGCGGCTTGCCCTCCTGGACCCGGATCAGCACGTCGCGCTCCGTCTCGTCGAGGTCGGAAGGGACGAGCTCGACGTCCACCCGGGAGAAGATGCCGAGCTGGTAGAGGTTGCGCTCGACCTCGAAGAGCCGGGCCTGGCTGACCGGGTCGCCATGGCGGAGGTCGAGGGTGTGGCGGATCACGTCTCTCTGGGTGCGCTGGTTGCCGCGCACGAGGATGCGGTCCGCCACCTGGCGCGGCCCTTCCAGCACCTCGATGGTGAGGTCCACCAGGGTATGGTTCGCGTGCCATTCCTGGCGGGCGGAGACCTGGGCGCGGGTGAGCCCCTTGGCGGCGTACTGGTCGCGGATGTAGTCCAGTGTGTTGTCCAGGAGGACGGGGTGGAACCCGCCGAGCTCGCGGAGCTTGAGGTCCTTTCTCAGCTTCTCGAGATCGAGCGACGTGATCCCCTGGAAGGTGAGAGACGCCACGCGCTCCCGCGGCCCCTCTTCGACGGGGATGACCAGGCGCAGGTTCTGCCCCTGGCGCTCGACCTGGGGGGGGCCGACCTCGGCCCGCGTGTAGCCGCTCAGGGCGTAGTAGCGCTGGAGGCTCTCGACGTCCGCGTCGAGGTCCGACTGCACGAGCCGGCCGCTCCCCCGCCGCAGGAGGCTGGGCAGCGAGGTCGTCATCAGGTCGCGCAACCTGGCGTCGGAGATCTCCGCGTTCCCCTGGAAGACGATCTCCCGCAGCGTATAGACCGGGCCGGGGACGACGTTGATGGTGAGCAGGAGCTGGCCGTCCACGGTCTTCTCTCCGAGGTCGACCCGCACGTCGTAATGCCCCTGCCGCTGGTACCAGGTCTGGATGCGGCTCTGGGCCTGGACCACCAGGGCCTCGTCGAACCCGGATTCGCCGAGGAAGGAGAGGAGCCCTTCTTTGCGCAGCTTCTTCTCGTCCGCGCCCTGGACGGTCAGCACGATCTTGGGGCCGACCTGGATCGGATAGGTGAGCTTGACCGCGTTGGCCCGCTCCTCGCGGTCCTCGCGCGGCGGATCGACCCGCGCCTCGCCGTACCGCCGGCCGATGAGCCAGTCCTGGAGCCGCTCGGCATCCTCGTGGGCGACGCGCCGGCTGAACGGCTTGCCGGGCTGGAGCCGGAGCTGCTTGATCAGCTCCGCCGGCTGAAAGGGGTCCACGGGGTGGTCGAAGGCGATGGTGCTGACGCTGGCGCGGGGACCGCTGTTGACGCGATAGGTGACCACGGCCCGCCGGGTGACCGGGTTGGTTTCGACGGCGACGCGGACCCGCGCGCGGAAGTAGCCGTTGCGGTCGTACAGGGTCTTGAGGGCGTCGACGCCCTGCACCACTTTGTCCTCGGAGAGCGGCTGGGCCTCCTCCTGGGGGATGGCCCGCCGCAGGTCGTCCTTCGACAGGCCCAGCCGGCCGGTGACGCGGACCTCCGCCACCTGGATCACGACGCGGAAGACGATCACCGCCACGACGCCGTCCCCCGCCGGATCGTCGCGCGTGTAGAGCTCGGTCTCGGCCGCCGTGCCGCTCGCCTGGAGGTTGCGCAGGGTGTGGCGGATCCGCTCCAGGGTGAGGGGCTCGCCCACCTCGGCCTCGATCAGGCTCTCGAAATCCTGGGCGCTCGGGAGCGGAGCGTCGCTGCGGATCTCGATCCCGGTGACCTTCGGTCCGGTGTCCTCTCCCGGCTCCGACGCGAATTGGGTGACGGGCGGCGAGGCCGCGGCGGCCGGCAACGCGGCTTCCTGAGCCGGGAGCCCACCCGCCAGCAGGCCCATCAGGGGGCCCATTAGGGGAACGATCGCGAGCCAGGATGCCATGCTCAGAAGCGCCGCTGCCACTGCGCGTCGATGGCGTAGGTGCCGTCTCCCACCTGGGTGAGCACCAGGATGAGGTTCTTGCGCACCTGCCACTCGACCTGGACGATGTACTGCTGGTTGGTCGTGGGCAGGGTCGAATAGGTGATGAAGACGTCCTTCGACAGCCGCTTGCCCACTGTGACGCCGAGGCCGGCGACGGGCTGCCCCGCCTGGACCACGGGGTCGATGCGGAAGCGGTCGAAACGGAACAGGGTGCCGACCCGCTTGGAGAAGGCTCCGGCGGCCTGGCCGGCGAGGAACTCCCTGGCGATCTGGCTGGACGCGGTCTGCTGCTCCGCGGCCGTGGGAGGCTGGGCGAAGGGGCTGTCGGTGGGGCGCTGGCTGCCCGCGATCAACGAGAAGATCTCCAGGTCGGCCAGATTGGAGTCCGAGGCGAGATGGATGTCCGGGTGCTCCAGCGTGCCGCCGAGGTTGAGCGTGATGCTGAAGCCCTGGACCGTGGTGGTGGCCACCAGGTCGATCAGGGGATCGATCCGGTTGGGGTTGGTGAAGGTGAGCGTCCCCCGCTGCACGTCGTACTGGTTGTCGTTGTAGACGAGGGTGCCGCCCGGATCGATCGCGACGCTGCCGGAGACGACCGGCCGGGCCAGGGTGCCGCGGACGCTCAGGTTGATGTCCCCCTGGAGGTTCGCGACGTTGTTGCGCACGCGCAGGGCGCCCGGCCCCTGAATGCCGATGAGGAGCTGGGTGGTGGTCTGGATGGGGTCGGTGGCCGCCAGCTCGAGCCGCTGGCGCCGGAAGAGCCCCTGGACGAGCTCGATCAGGTCGACGTTGATGTCCTGCACGTAGAGCGACCGCTCGAGCTTCACGGTGCCCCGGATCATCCTCCCGCCGTCGGCCGTCGGCGCCAGCGTCAGATTGGCGTTGCCGCGGTTGTTGAGGAATTCGGGGAACCGGATGCTGATGTCGGTGGCCCCGACGTTGACCGCATAGGAGGATCGCCGCCCTGGCCGCGGCAGGTCCACGTCGCCGGTGAAGACGAGCATGCCGTTGTTGCCCATGCGGGCCCGCACGCCGTCGATCGTGATCCGGTCCTGGTTGAACGACAGGAAGCCGTGGATGTCGTCGACCGACTGCGCGAGCTCCGGTACGATCATCTTCCCCCCCCGGATCTCCCCCTGGCCGCTCAGCACGGGGCTGCCCAGGGTGCCGCGCACGGTGCCGAGGAGGTCGGCGGTCCCCTCGATCCGGTATTCCGGGGGCAGCACGAGCCCGAGCCAGGTGGCCGACAGGGTGCTCTGGAACCCCAGGTCGAGCGGCATGTCCTTCGCGAAGCCCACCGTGCCGTGGACGGTCAGCTCGTTCCCGGTGGCGGGCTCGGCCAGATAGAAAGACCGGACGTCGGCGCGCTCGGAGGAGAGGTCCACCTCGACCGGCTCGCGGCTGGCCACCGTCCGCCCCTGGTACTGGAGGCGCAGGTCGGCCAGCCGGACGCCGGCGTGGAAGGTGCCGGCGCCGAAGTCGGCCGCCAGGGTGGTGGTGCCCAGGAAGGAGCCGGTGAAATCCGGCAGGGGTTGGGGCGAGAGGGCGCGCGCCAGGGCGCCGAGCTGGTCGCTGCGCAGGTCGATCGCCACCTCGGCTCCCCGGCGGTCGAGCCGGCCGTTGCCCTGGAACGCGGCGAGCCCGAGGAGCGATCCGCGCACCTCCACCCGCTGGCCGTCCCAGGTGGCCACGGCGGCCGTCTCCCCCTGCTGGCCGAGGGGGCGGCCCTGGAGCGCCAGGTCCCGGCCGCGGATCGATACCGTCGCCCGCGGCTGGCTCAGGGTGCCCGAAGCCGCGGCCTCCACGCTCATCGTGCCGGTGAGATCGCCGCCCAGGAACCGCCGCAACGGCTCGTCGCCCAGCGCGAGGGCGGGCGCGAGCAGGGTGAGATTCATGCCGCCGGTCGGCTGGTCGAAGGTCCCGTGCGCGAAGACGGTGCCCGCCGGGGTCTCCACCTGCCCCTGCTCGATGGTGACGTGGCCGCCGTCGAAGGCCCCCACCGCCCGTGCCTTCCCCAGCGGGTAGCCGTACGCCGTGACGTTCACCGCCGTGGCGTCGACGCGGCCGGTCAGCCGGTCGGGGAAGCCCGCGAGGTCGACGCTCCCGGAGAGCTCACCGCTGAATTGCTTGGTCAGCTCCGGGCCCAGAAGGTAGCCGAGCCCCGCGGCCTGCCACTGCGCCGCCTCGATCGACAGGTTGAGCGGCTGGGAGGCGGTCGTCCGCCCCGCCTCCGGCAGAGGGACGCGGCCGGTCACCAGCAGGGCGCCGCCGTTGCGCGCCAGGTCGAGCCGCACGTTGTCGAGCGCCCGCGGGGTCAGGGTGAGGGAGCCGCGGACGACGTCCGCCGCCGTAACCGGCGCCACCACGCTCTGGAGATCGAGCATGAGCTGCAGCGAGTATTCCTTGCGGGCGAATTGGAAGGTCCCTTCGGCCGTGCCGTGCCCCGCCGTGGGGAGCCAGAAGGCGGGCGGCTCCCCGCGCTTCGGGGGGCCCAGGAGCACGGGCCCCAGCGGCCTCACGTCGTTGCTGGCCAGCCGGAAGTCGAATTGCCCGCTGCCACGCTGGAGGTCGTAGGTGAAGCCGGAGGAGGTGACGTCCTGCCCGGGCGCCGTCAGGTGGAGATCGCGGCCGGAGATCACCCCGCGGTCGAGGGCGACGGGCAAGTCCCCGGCGATCGGTAGCCCGGTCTCGCTGGTGCCGCGGACGTGGAGGTCGGCCTTGCCGCTGCCGGCGAGCACGTGCTCGGTGTTGAAGCGGTATTCGAAGGTGCCGCTGGCGCGGCCGGAGATCCCTCCCACCACGGGCAGCTCCTCGCCGGGAAACTGGTCGGCGAGGAGCTTGTGGATCGCGAGGTCGGCCAGCTGCAGGTCGAGCGCCACGGGCACGCCCGGCCCCCTCTCCGCCGTGTCGACCGAGATCAGCCCCTTGAAGGACCCGTCGGCGTAGCGCGCCCGCTCTAGCCCCACGTCCACGCCGTCGGGACCGCCGGTGAAGGAGGCGCGGACGTCCTGGATCACCCGGCCGAGGGCGGCGAAGCGCGGCGAGCTGCCCGTCCCCCGGTAGCTCCACCCCGCGGAGGTCCAGAGGAAATGGGCGTCGCCGGCGAACGGCCCCTGGAGCGGCTCCGCCGTCCAGCCCAGCCGGTTGACCCAGTGGGCCTGGCCGTCGGCGTGGAGATTCAAATCCACCCGCCGGCTCTCCGACCGGTAGTCAACGAAGCCGTTCGCCCGGCCGGTGAGGTCCGGCCCGGCGAAGCGGACGTTGGCGATCTGGATCCGCCCCTTCTCGGGGATCAGGCTCCCCCGCGCCGACACGGTGACCGCGTAGGGTTTGGCGTGCGGCAGGGTGGCGACCACGTCCTGGGCGGTGGCCAGCAGGTCGATGCGGTTCCCCCCCTTGCCGCCCCGCTCGGCGCGGCCGATCCCCCGCCCCCAGACGGCCTTGGCGTCGAGCTGGAACGGCAGGTGGCGTTCGTTGAGCTGGAAGGTGCCGTCCTGGACCAGGATGTGCCCGATGCGTATGTCGAATTGCCGCCGGCCGCCGCCGGGGCTGGAGCGGAATTCCGGCAGGTTGGTCGAGCCGTCGGGGTTGACCTGGAGGTAGATCTGGGGGCGGAGGACCTCGATCTACTCAATGTCGATGCGGTTCCTGCCGAGGAGCTCGTTGAGGGAGGCCCGCATCTGCACGTAGGGCACGCGGGCGACCGGCGGATCGGCCGGCCGGGGGCCGGGGATGACCACGTCGCGCAGCTCGAAGGTGGGAGGGAAGAAGGAGTAGTCGACGCTGCCGATGCGGACGTCCCGGTTCAGACGGTGCGAGATCGGAGCGATCAGCCGCTCGCGGAGCTTCTCCCGCGCCAGACGGCTCTGGACGAAAAACCATACGCTCGTGCCGAGGACGGCCAGCAGGAGGAGCCCCCAGAAGAAGGGGCGCACCACCCAGCGCCGCACCCGTCCGGGCCGCTTGCGGGCGGGCTCCGCGGGCGCGGCCTCTTTTGGAGACGAGGGCGGAGGAGAGGGCTCCGGCGGCTCGCTCACTCGGGCGTCCCCCCGTCCCAGCCCGCGCCCGCGGACGGGCCGCCCCCTTCCGCCAGGCCGCCCCAGCGGAGCTTGCCGCGCAGGCTGTCGTAGAAGCTGCGCTCGCTCACCTTGACGAGCCGCACCTTGAGGTCGCTGCGGGTGATGCTCACCGTGTCGCGGTATCCGAGCGAGGTCCCCTCCTGGCCGTCGAGCGTCAGGTAGACCTCCTCACGCTGGGTCTCCAGCGTCACCTCGATCGGCCCGGCGTCGGGCACCACGATGGGGCGCAGCGACAGGGCGTGCGGGCAGATGGGGGTGAGCACGGCCACCGGCAGCAGCGGATTGAGCACCGGCCCGCCGGCCGAGAGGTTGTAGGCGGTCGAGCCGGTGGGGGTGGAGATGATCAGGCCGTCGGCGCGGAAGCGGGCGATCAGGTGGCCTTCCACCCGCAGCGTCAGCTCGATGATGCGGGAGAGGGCGCTCTTGGTGACCACGGCGTCGTTGAGCACCCGGTAGACCGAGGGGGTACCGCCGTTGCGCCGCAGCTCGACGTCGAACAGCGAACGCTCCTCGAAGGCATACCGCCCCTCCAGCACCTCGACCAGGGTGCGGTAGAGCTCGCCGCGGTTGATCTCGGTCAGGAACCCGAGGTTGCCCAGGTTGACCCCCAGGATGGGCACTCCGCGCGCCACTGTCCGCGCCACCGACAGCAGGGTGCCGTCGCCGCCCAGCACCACCACCAGATCGTAGAGGTCCGCGGGCGCGAAGGCCCGCTCGCCGCGGATCCCCCGGGCCTGCAGAGTGGCCTCGTCGAGCTCCGCCTCCACCCCCCGGCGGCGCAGCCACTCCGAGAGCTCGTGGGCCGTGTGGACGGCCTCGCGGCTCGCCTGTTTGGCGACGATGCCGACGCGGCGGATCATGGTCCGCCCCTCCGGAAGAGGGCGAAGGCCTCCCGGTTGCCGCCAACGCCGGCCACCGGCGAATCGAAGACGCCCAGGGCGATGAGCCCCAGGGCCGCGATCCCCGCCGCGCACTGGTCGATCACCCGCCGGCGGACCTCCTCGTCGCGCAGGATCCCCCCCTTGCCCACGGCGCCGCGGCCGGCCTCGAACTGCGGCTTGATCATCGGCAGCAGGAATCCTCCGGGCGCCAGGTGCGGCAGCAGGGCCGGGACGACCTTGAGCAGCGAGATGAAGGAGACGTCGATGGTGATCAGATCGCACGGCTCGGGCAGGGCATCCGAGGAAAGATTGCGGGCGTTGATCCGCTCCATCACCACCACCTTCGGATCGGTGCGCAGCCGGTGATCGAGCTGGCCGTAGCCGACGTCCAGGGCATAGACCCGCGCCGCTCCCCGCTGCAACAGGCAGTCGGTGAAGCCGCCGGTCGAGGCCCCCACGTCGAGGCAGATGCAGCCGGCGGGATCGAGAGCGAAATGATCGAGGGCGTGCGCCAGCTTGCGGCCGGCCCGCGAGACGAACGGCTCCTTGGGCGCCAGCACCGCCACGCGCGACTCTCCTGAGACCGCGGTCCCCGGCTTGTCCACCCGCCGGCCCTCCACCTCGACCGTGCCCGCCATGACGGCGCGGCGCGCCTGCTCCCGGCTGGGGAACAGCCCGCGCTCCACCAGGAGCTGATCGAGGCGCACGGCGGTCCGTCCTCTCTTGAGATCGTCGCTCCGCGTCAAAACGGCATGGCTCCCCAGGGTGTCGGCCCGTCCTGCCGGCGGGCGCTGCAACGGGTGTGCCCGCGGGGCCCTATATATCACTGACCCGCCGGGAGTTGCGCCTCGCCCTCGGCGCCGCGCAGGCAGAACGGGAGCGCCAGCACGAAGAGGATGGGCCGCTGCACCTCGGCGTCCCCCCAGTTGTTCTCGAACAGGCCCGCCAGGTTGAAGGCGAGGAGGGCGAGCAGCACCCCCATGTAGAGGTCGGCCCGGGGCCCGCGGCGTCCTCCTTCGCGGACGTACCCCCGCCAGGCGGCGGCGGCCGCCACCACGGTCATCGCCAGGTAGGCGGCGAGGCTGGGGAGCCCCCGCTCGGCCGCCAGCTGCAACAGGGTGTTGTGGAGGTGGGGGACCTCGTAGCGCGGCGCCGCGGGGGCGCGGTAGATCGGGTAGAACCGCTTCACCAGGTCGGGCCCCACGCCGAACACCGGGCGCTGCCGCACCATGGTGATCCCAGCCTCCAGCATGCACAGCCGGTCGTAGTTCGAGCTGTCGCGCAGGTCGAAGATCGAGTGCATCCGGTGGAGGATGGGCACCGGCGCCAGGGCCACGAACAGCACCGCCGCCGGCAGATAGGCGAGCAGCAGGCGCGGAGCGCGGAAGGCGATCATCACCGTCAGCGACAGGGCGAGCGCCACCCAGGCGTTGCGCGTGTAGCTGCCGAGCAGCGCGGCGTTGATCACCCCCAGCGCCGCCCACCGCCAGGGGACCCGCCAGCGCGGGCTGTAGAGCATCGAGGCGAGCAGCAGCAGGTCGCAGATCAGCAGGAAGCCGGAGAAGGTCATGTAGTGCGAGAAGGGGCCGCGGATCCGGCGGTCGATGTCGCCGTAGCCGAAGAGGAACTGCGCGAGCCCCTCGCAGGCGAGCAGGGCGGCGAGCCCGATCAGAACATCGAGGACCAGCCGCACCTGCCGCTCCCCGCGCATCAGGAAGGGGGCGGCGAGGAGGGTCATGAACGTGAAGATCTCCGACAGGCCCCGCGTGCTGGCCAGAGGGTCCGGCGAGGCGAGGACCGAGCCCACCAGGAGCAGGAGGTAGACGCCCACCGGGACCGCCATCGGCGCCAGCACCCGCCATGGCACGGAGCGGCGGCGGGTCCAGGGGAGGGAGAGGACGGTCAGCCCGAGCACCACCTCCGAGAGGGCGATGCCGAAGATCGTCGCCAGGTGGGCGAGATACAGCCAATAGCCCGCGCGCTCGGCGCGGGTCTCGGAAGCCTCGAACAGGGGAGCCACGACGGGGCGCGGCGGCAGGTCCGGCGGGACCTCAGCGCCCGACGGCGGAGGCGGGGAGCGCCTCCTCGATGAGCATGATCGGGATGTCGGAGACGATCGGATAGACCAGGCCGGAAGCAGAGCAGTAGAGCCCCTGCTCCACCACCGGCTCCTCGTCCCGGAAGTGCTCGCGGTACTTCTCCACCAGGGGACCGCGCACCTCGCGGGGGAGCTCGATCAGCTCCAGGTCCCCCTTGGACTTCGGGCAGACCAGGATCTCCAACAGCTCGGGGTCGACGGCCATCGCCCGGGAGGATAGCACACCCTCACAGCCGGTAGCGGTAGGTGAGGACCAGCGACTCGCTCCCCGGGTTGTGCGTGTAGATGCCGGCGTTCGAGAGGTGGAACAGCAGCAGGCCCACGCGGCCCCGGGGAGCCAGCGGATAGGAGAGCTCGATGCCGGAGCGGAATTCCACCGCCCCGCCGAGGTCGAAGCCGCTGCCGGCGTGGTACAGGCCGGGCGCGAACTGGATGCTCAGCTCCCAGGGAGCCCCAAGGGGGATGTCGCAACGCAGGCCGCCGTAGACGTAGAACGACCCCTGGTCGTTGACCATCAACCCGGTATCCGGCTTGAGGTCCGGCAGCCAGCGGGGAAACCAGGACAGCCGGAAGGGGGAGAATTGCGCCTCGGCGCCGGCCTCGGCGCGGACATCCGGATCGAAAATGTTGAAAGCCCCCGCGCTGACGCTGAAGGAGTACGGCTCCACGGCATGAACAGGCCGGCCGGCGAGCAGGAAGGCGAGGACGAGGAGGATGGGTGCCGCGTTCAGGGATCTCATCGCGCTGGGGGTATAGCACTGGAGGAGCCCCCGGCTCAAGGAGGCCCAGTCTCTTAAGATTCGATTAAGATGGGCCACACCGTGGTCACCCCCGAGATCTCCATCGTCGTCCCGGTTTACAACGAGGAGGAGAGCCTCCCCCTGCTGGCGGCCGAGATCCACGGCGCCCTGCTCCCGCTCGGCCGCCCCTACGAGGTGATCTACGTGGACGACGGCAGCACGGACGGCAGCCCCGGCGTCCTGCTGGAGCTGGCCCGCCAGGACCCCGCGACGCGGGTGATCCGCCAGCGGCGCAACTCGGGGCAGACGGCCGCCCTCGACGCCGGCTTCCGCTTCGCCAGCGGCGCGATCGTGGTCACCCTCGACGCCGACCTGCAGAACGACCCGGCCGACATCCCGCGCCTCCTGGCGGTGATGGACGACGGCTACGACGTGGTGAGCGGCGTGCGCGCCCACCGGCGGGACACCTGGGTGCGCAAGGCCTCCTCGCGCATCGCCAACGGGGTCCGCAACCGCCTCACCCACGACAACGTCACGGACGTGGGCTGTACCCTGCGCGCCTGCCGGGCCGAATTTCTGCGCGGCATCCCCGTCTTCACCGGCATGCACCGCTTCCTCCCCACCCTGCTCGCGATGGCGGGGGCACGGAAGACCCAGCTCCCGGTCAACCACCGGCCGCGGCTTCATGGCCAACCCAAATACAACATCAGCAACCGGCTCTGGCGGGCGCTGGCGGACCTCTTCGCCGTGCGCTGGATGCAGAAGCGCTGGATCGACCGCCGGCTCTCCGAGGAGATCGACGTTTGGCACACCAGATCTGGATCGTCATCGGATTCATCGGCCAGGCCTTCTTCTTCGGCCGCTTCTTCGTCCAGTGGATCGCCTCCGAGCGCAGCAAGCGGAGCGTCGTCCCGCGGTCCTTCTGGTACCTGAGCCTGGGGGGAGGGGCGGTGCTGCTCGCCTACGCCATCCACCAGCGCGACCCCGTGTTCATCGTGGGGCAGGCCACCGGCTTTCTGATCTATACCCGGAACCTCTGGCTCATCCACCGTCCCACCTCTGCCGCGGAAGCTGACTGAGTTGAGCGAGCGCGGGCGCGATCTCCTGATCCTGACCCTCCTGGGCGCGCTGCTCTATCTGCCGGCCTTAAGGCTGCGCGACCTCTGGAACCCGGACGAGGCCCGCTACGCCGAGGTGGCGCGCGAGATGCGCGAGCTCGGCCATTGGGCGGTGCCCTACCTCAACGGCCGGATCTACAGCCAGAAGCCACCCCTCTTCTTCTGGTCGATCGCCGCCGCGGGCGAGCTCACCCGGGGGATCGACGAGACCTCGGCCCGCCTCCCCTCCGCCCTCTCGGGCGTCGGCGCCCTGCTGCTGGTCTACCTCATCGGGGAGCGCTTCTTCGGCCGCCGCGCCGCCTGGCTCGCCGCCGCCGCGTTCGGCTCGTGCTTCAAGGTGATCTGGCAGGCGCGGTTCGGGCAGATCGACATGCTCCTCACCACCCTGGTGACGCTCGGCGTCTGGTGCTGGGTGCGGGGGTACACCGAGAAGCGGCCGGGCTTCTACTGGGGGTTCTTCCTCGCGGCCGGTCTCGCCACCCTGGCCAAGGGGCCGGTCGGCCTGTTCCCGCCGCTCCTCGCGATCCTCGCCTTCCTCTGGATCACCGGCGACCGCGAGGAGATCCGCCGGCTGCGGATCGGCCGCGGCCTCCTGCTCTGGGCCGCGGTGATGCTCGCCTGGCTGGTGCCGGCCGGGCTGGAGGCCGGACCGGACTACCTGCGGCAGATCGTCTTCCGGCAGACCGTCACCCGCTACGCCACCCCCTGGCACCACTTCGCGCCCCCCTGGTTCTACCTGACGGTGATCCCGGGCGACTTCTTCCCCTGGTCCTTCCTGCTGCCCACGGCGATCGTGGTGGGTTGGAAGCGGAGGGCGGGCCGCCTGCGGGCCGGCTTCCTCTTCGCCCTCTGCTGGGTGGTGGTGACCCTGGTCTTCTTCAGCGTCTCCGCCGCCAAACGGTCGGTCTACATCCTGACGATGTATCCGGCGATGGCCCTGCTGGTGGGAGCCGGGCTCGACCTCGCGGCCGCCGAATGGCCCCGCTGGCGCCGCGCCGTGGCGGTCCCGCTCGGGATCGTGGCCGGGCTCACCCTGCTGATCGCGGCCGCCCTGCCGTTCGTGGGCCGGCGGCAGCCGGAGACGGCCCTGCTGGGCGGCATGTCCTTCGCCTGGGGATTGGTGGGAGTCCTCCTCCCCCTTCTCGTGGGAGCCGGCGTCGCCTGGTGGGCCGCCCGTTCCGGAGCGGTGTCCCGCGCCGCCGCCGCTCTCGCCGTGGGCATGGCCCTCACCGGCCTCGCCATGGCGATCTACGCACTGCCGCGCTTCGACCTCTTCAAGTCGGCCCGCGGCCTCTCGCGGATCCTGGTGGCCCGCATGGCGCCGGGCGAGCCCTACACGATCTATCCCCGCCTCGACTCGACCTTCCTCTTCTACACCCACCGCTACTGCGTCGACATCGACAGCGAGGAGACCCTGCGCAAGACGCTCTCCCGCCCCGGCCGCGTCTGGCTCCTCACCGAGCGGGACGACTACGCCGAGCTCAAGAACCTCCCGCCGCTGATCGAGATCGCCCGGGACGCGGATCCCAGGGAGGGGTACATCCTGTTTCTGAAGCCGTAGCGGACCTCGCCGGCCAGCAGTGGCCTATTCCGCCAGGATGTCCATCCAGCGCCGAAGAGGTGTGATCCGACCAAGGCGCCGGGCTTTCCGATAGTACCGGCCATCCGCGCTCACCAGCATAACGTCGTACTCGAAGGCCACGGCGTGATAGAGCGTGTCGAAGAGATGGTGGTCGAGATCGCGGGAGATCCGGCTCGCTCGCTTGAAGACCGCCAAGTCGTTCACCACCGGAAATTCCATGGCGTCCAAGAGGCCGAGCACCGAGTCCGCGATCTCCGGACGGAGTCGGGTCACGACAGCGCCCACTTCCGCCAACCAGTGCGGAGGCTGCAGCGGGTTGAGGCGCCCCTCCCTGACCTCGGCGAGCAACGACAGCGCCTGCTCCGCATCATCTTCCCCTTCAGATTCCGGGAAGACCCACTTCACCACGACGCTGGCGTCGATCACGAGCCTCATGGACGGTCTGCCTGCCGGGCCCTCGCGATCGCCTTGCCAGAAACTGGGTGCTGCTGCCGGCGGAGGTCGAGCAGCGTTTCGATGGCGTCCGCCCGGCGCTGCTGCCGCTTCTTGTCCTCGACCGCTTGCTGCATCAGGCGAGCGATTACGGCGCTCCTGTTCTCGTTGGCGAAGGTCTCCTGGAACGCCTGCTTGACGTCGTCTGGAACGCTGAAGTTGACGGTAGCCATCCGGAGCCCCCTTGTTGAAAAATTCAACAACATCATAGCACGGACTCGGGTGGAGGGCTCACGCCTCTCGACGGGCTGCCACCCTCATCCCCTCCAGCCTGGCCAGGTAGCAGAGTTGGCGAGATCTCAGCCAGGGAGGAGCTGAAGGGCGGCTGCCATTCCAGCCCTGTTCATACCGGCGGCGACGTAGATGATCTGCCCAGCCAATCAACGCCGCCGCTTCGCGATTTCGACTGCGGCGCGTCCAAGCTCCTCGGGCGAAGCGTTGAACGCAGCCTCCAGTCCCCGCCGGGCTTCAGGGGTTTGCAAGCGGTCAAGCAGGTCGCCGAAGGTGTTCTTGGCCTGCATGGCGGCAACCTCGGGGATCTCGACCAGATCACCCTGTCGGTTACGGAACGTATGAGCTCCCATGTTGGTCCTCTCCTCCTTGCTACGGAGACCAGAATAGCCTCCAGCCTCCCCCCCGCCCTGAGCCCTCACGCCTCCGTGTACGGCACCAGCAGCCGCTCGATCCCCCGCGCCTTGCCGGTCGTCTCGTCGATGTCGATCACGGTGCCGGCGAGGCGCACGTCCCGCTTGGCCACCTCGAATGCGGAGGGGGTCTGGAGGAGGAAACGCTTGAGGACCTTGTCGACCCGCATGCCGATCACCGACTCGTAGGGGCCGGTCATGCCGGCGTCGTTCTGCAGCGCCGTGCCGTTGGGAAGGATCCGCTCGTCGGCCGTGGGGATGTGGGTGTGGGTGCCGATCACGGCGCTCACCCGGCCGTCGAGATAGAAGCCCATGGCCTGCTTCTCGCTCGTCACCTCGGCGTGGAAGTCGACGAAGATCACCTTGTATTTGGGGTCGAGCCCCCGGAGGATCTGGTCCGCCTTGTGGAAAGGGGAGTCGAGGTTGCTCATGTAGACCCGCCCCTCGAGGTTGATCACCGCCACCGGAATGCCCGCCGCCGTCTCCCCCAGGTGCAGCCCCCGGCCCGGATTGCCGTCGGGATAGTTGGCGGGACGCAGGAGCTTGGGATGGCGCTCCAGGAGGTCCATGGCCTCCTTCTTGTCCCAGATGTGGTTGCCGGTCGTGTAGACGTCGACAGCCAAATCCTCGATCTCCCGCAGCACGTCCGGCGTGACGCCGAAACCGCCGGCCGAGTTCTCGACGTTGACCACCACGTAGTCGGCCTGGTGCCGGTCGACCAGCCGGGGGAGCAGGGCCTGGAGGGCCCGCCGCCCCGGCTTGCCGATCACGTCGCCGACGAACAGGAGCTTCAAGGGCCCGCTTCCCTCACCGCGCGTACTCGACCGACCGGGTCTCGCGGATCACCGTGACCTTGATCTGGCCGGGATAGGTCAGCTCCTGCTCCACCTTGCGGGCGATGTCCTTGGACAGCCAGAGCGCCTGCTCGTCGCCGATCTTGCCGCTGTCGACGATGATGCGGATCTCGCGGCCGGCCTGGATGGCGAAGGTCTTCTGCACCCCCTTGAAGCTCGACGCGATCTCCTCCAGCTTCTCCAGCCGCTTGACGTAGGTCTCCAGCACCTCGCGGCGGGCGCCCGGACGGGCGGCCGAGAGGGCGTCGGCGGCCGTCACCAGCACCGCCTCCACCGTCTGCGGATCGTAGTCGCCGTGGTGGCAGGCCATGGAGTGGACCACCTCCTCGGTCTCGCCATACTTGCGCAGCAGGTCGATGCCGATCTGCAGGTGGGTGCCGTCCATCTCGCGGTCGATCGCCTTGCCGATGTCGTGCAGCAGGCCGCCGCGGCGGGCCACCGCGATGTTGGCCCGCAGCTCGGCCGCCATGGTGCCGGCCAGGAAGGCGACCTCCTTGCTGTGCTGGAGCACGTTCTGGCCGTAGGAGGTGCGGTAGCGCAGCCGCCCCAGGAGCTTGATCAGCTCCGGGTGCATGCCGGGGATCCCCAGCTCCAGCAGCGCCGACTCCCCCTCCTGGAGGATCTTGGTCTCGAACTCCGCCTTGACCTTCTCGACGATCTCCTCGATGCGGGCCGGGTGGATGCGGCCGTCGACGATCAGCCGCTCCAGGGCGACCCGGGCCACCTCGCGGCGGTAGGGGTCGAACCCCGAGAGGATCACCGCCTCCGGGGTGTCGTCGACGATCAGGTCGACCCCCGTCGCCGTCTCCAGGGCGCGGATGTTGCGCCCCTCGCGGCCGATGATGCGCCCCTTCATCTCGTCGTTGGGGAGCATGACGACCGAGACCGTGGTCTCCGAGACGTAGTCCGAGGCGGCGCGCTGCACGGCCATGCCGATGATGCGCTGGGCCTGCTTGGAGGCCTGCTCGCGGGCCTCGTCCTCGATGCGTTTGACGATGTGGGCGGCCTCGATCCTGGCCTCGTCCTCCAGCACCCGCACCAGCTCGTCCTTGGCCTGCTGGGCGGTGAGGCCGGCGATCTGCTCCAGCTTGGTCCGCTCCTCGTCCAGCATGCGCTCGACCTCAGCCTCCCGCTTCTCGACGCTCTTCTCGCGGACGGCCAGCGAGCGGTCGAGCTGCGAGAGCTCCTTGTCGCGCCGGCCGAGCTCGTCGCTCCGCTTGTCCAGGCTGTCCGACTTCTGGGTGAGGCGGCGCTCCTGCGCCTCCAGCTCGGCGCGCTGCTTGCGGGAGATCTTCTCGAACTCGCTGCGCGCCTGGAGGAGCTTCTCCCGCGCCGCGACCTCGGCCTCCCGCATCTGGGTCTCGCTCTGCCGCTTGGCGTCCTCGACGACCTGGGCGGCTTCGCGGCCCGCGGCCTCCAGCACCCGCTTCCGCTCCTGGCGCACGAAGCGCAGGCCGAGGAACAGGAACAGGACCGCGACGACCAGGGTCGCAACGGCCAGAATGATGATTGCGGTGGTGTTCACCGGTTACCCCTTATGTGAAACGGGACCGGTGAGATCCGGGGAAGGCCTCCTCGACAAGAGGAGGAAGAATAAAGGGCATCCCCCGCGCGACCGTGTGGGCCGTGCGTTTAGAACCTGAAACCCAGGTGGGTGTCCGCTTCGTGAGCCGTTAGCGTCCTCGTCGATGCGAGGCTGGCACGGGCCACACGAGTAGAAGACTCCCGTGGAATGAATGTTGGTTCTACAAGCGTAGAACCCATCACGAACCACACAGGGGATGCTGACCCTTGTTCCATAATATCTTCGAGCTGGCGCCGCCGTGCCCTCGATTCAACCCTCCAGGGCGTGAGTTAATTCCTCCGTCAGCGCCGCCACCTTCTCCCTGATCTCGACTCGTTCCCCTTCTTGCCGATTCTGTATTTGAAACAGCTCATCCGCCAGGTTGAGCGCCGCCAGGATGGCGATCCGGGCCGTATCGCCCTTCACCTGCCCGGCCACCTCCCGCATCTTGCGATCCACGAGGGAGGCCAGCTCCTGGAGATATCCGTTCTCGTCGCTGCCGCGGACGGAGTACACCTCGCCGAAGATCTCAACCTGCGTCGTGGTTGAAGCAGAAGGCATGGCTCATCCGTCCCGTCAGCTTTCACCAAATAGTGCCTGACCGGCCAGCAAGTGACGTAGTGCCAGCGGTTTGGCGAGGGACACTATACCACAGGTGTCAAAAGTGCCCGGAAGCGGGTCAAGCCGTGCCGGGATGGCACCATCCGGGAGATACAATCCCCCGGCCGTGCCCCTCTACCCCGCCCTCCGCCCCCTGCTCTTCCGGCTCGACCCGGAGACCAGCCATGGCCTCGGCATCGCCGCCCTGCGCCTGGCCCAGGCCCTGCCGGACGCCGTCGCCTCCCTCGCCCGGCGCCATCGGGTGGACATCCCTCAGACCCTCTTCGGCCGCGAATTCGCCAACCCCGTGGGGCTCGCCGCCGGCTTCGACAAGAACGCCGAGGCGGTGGGCGCCATTCCGGCCCTCGGCTTCGGCTTCGCCGAGGTGGGCACCGTCACCCCCCTGGCGCAAGCCGGCAACCCGAAGCCGCGCCTCTTCCGCCACTCGGAAGCCCGGAGCCTGCAGAACGCCCTCGGCTTCAACAACGCCGGGATGGCCGCGATGCGCCGCCGGCTCGCACGGGCCTACCCCGCGCCGTTCCCCCTCGGCGTCAACCTCGGCAAGAACAAGGCGACCCCGCCCGAGACGGCGCTCGACGACTACGAGACCCTGATCCGCGGGCTCCACGACCTCTGTGATTACCTGGTGGTGAACCTCTCCTCGCCCAACACCCCGGGCCTGCGCGACCTCCAGAACGAGGGCTTCCTCCGTACCCTCTTCGGGCTGGCCAAGGGGATCACCGCCAAGCCCATCCTGGTGAAGATCGCCCCGGACCTCGACCCCGGCCAGGCGGTCGCCCTGAGCGAGACCGCCGTGGAATCCGGCGCGGCGGGCGTGATCGCCACCAACACCACGATCGACTACTCCCTGCTCCCCGGCGCCCGAGATTTCGGCGGCCTCTCGGGCAAGGTGCTGACGGAGAAGAGCTTCCGGATCTTCGAGGCGGTGGCCAGGGCGCTCTTCGGGCGGGCGGTCCTGATCAGCGTGGGAGGCATCGACTCCGGCGCCGAGGCCTACCGGCGGCTGCGGGCCGGGGCGTCGCTGGTGCAGGTCTACACCGCGCTGGTCTACGAGGGGCCGGGGCTGCCGCGGCGGATCAACGAGGAGCTGCTGGGATTGATGGCGCGGGATGGCGCGAAGGGGATCGCCGAGGTGATCGGGGCGGACCGGCGGTAACGCGGGCGGTCCCACTGTAGAGAC
>DASXJP010000384.1:0-2916 GCA_036497345.1 Thermoanaerobaculia bacterium | reverse complement strand
ACGCGGGTCCCCTGCTAGGGAGATCTCACTCCACCAGCGCCAGCACCCGCAACGGGCTGCCGCTGCCCTGGACGATCTTGAGCGGCGCGGCGATCACCACCGCTCCTGTGGGCGGGAGCTGATCGAGGTTGCGGAGGCTGGCGAGGCCGAATTTGCCGGCGCCGTGCATCAGCGTGTGATTGGGGAACGGGGGATCGAAGGTGCCGGCCTGGCCGGCGTCCGTGCCCACGGTCTCCACACCTACACCAAGAACGTCCCGCTCGTGGATCAGGAAGAGGGTGGCTTCCTTGTGGAAGCCCGGGCTGTGGGGGCCGTCCGCGCCCACGTTCAGGAAATCCTTCGCGCCGGTGCGCTGGCTCCAGCTGGTGCGCAGCAGCACCCAGGCGCCCTTGGGGATGCGGCCGTGCCGGCCTTCCCAGGCGAGCAGCCCCTCGCGGGTGAGGAGAAAATCCGGATTGACCTCCACCTCGGCCGTCACGTCGATCACGCAGGCCGGGCCCACGAAGCGCCGGGCCGGGATGGTGTCGCAGGCGTTGTCCGGCAGATCCTTGCCGGTGATCCAATGCACCGGAGCGTCGAAGTGCGTGCCCGTGTGCTCGCCGAGGTGGAGAGTGTTCCAGTACCAGCCCGGCCCCTTGTCGTCGTACTTGGAGATCACCCCGATCGTCACCCCCGGCGAGGAGGCGAACTGCGGCGGCAGGCCGATCACCGGCGTGTCCGGTCCGAGGGGCTGCGTGAGGTCGATGACGCGGACGCGGCCGGCGTCGAGCTCGGCCACGAGCTGCTGGAGGATGCTCAATCGTGGTCTCCTTCTCCTTGCATCGGGCTCCCCTCCTCGGCGAGCCGGCGCAAGTGGCGTTCAAACTGGAAACGGCTCTCCATGTAGTGGAGATCGATGAAATAGCTCGGCGGTCCCTGCGGCTCGACCTTGGCCACCAGGCAGGCGAGCTCCTTGGCGGCGAGGGCGTCCGTGAAGGCTTGGCGCAGCTCATCCTCGGTGCGGCAGGTGCCGGTGCGGGGCACCCCCGAGGCGGCGGCGATGGCGGCGAGATCCGATCCGGTGGCGGTCGCGGTGGTGAAGCTGCGGCCCACGGAGAGCAAGACCTCGTTGTCGAACACCAGATGAATGAGATTGGCCGGGCGGTACCGGGCCATCGTGGTGAGGCTCCCGAGGTTCATCAGCAGCGAGCCGTCGCCGTCCACCACCACGACCTGCAGCTCGGGGCGGCTCAGGGCGATCCCTAATCCGACCGAGGAGGCCAGGCCCATCGAGTGCCAGAGATAGAAGAAGCCGGGCTGGTGCCCGAGGGAGAACAGCTCGGCCGGCGCGGCCCCCATGTTGGTGACCACGATGCACCGCGACAATTCAGGATAAATGGCACGCAGGGCATCGACGCGAAGCATTTGTCCTTCCCCTCAGTCTTCCCACATCAGGCCGCGGCAGAGCAGCAGGGCCACGGGCCGCAGGCTCGCCTCGGCCAGCGCCATGGCTTGGCGCACGCGCGTGGCCACGTGGCCCGGCTCGTCGAGCATCACATACTGAATGCGCAGGGCGTCCAGGACGTGCTCGGTCACGCCGCCCCCCTCCGTCTGCCAGGGGTGCTCCTCGCCGAACCCGCCGCGGTGGCTGACCAGCATGAGCAGGGGGATGCGGTAGAGCTGGGCGAGGGAGACGATGCCGTTGATGCTCGCCAGGAGGCCGTGGTTCTGCATCAGCATCGCCGACTTGACCCCCGCCAGATGGGCCCCGGCCGAGATCCCCACCCCCTCCTCCTCCTTGGCCAGCTGGACCAGCACCATCTCCGGGTCCTCCTCCGCCAGGCTCACCAGATGCACGAGCCAGGTTTCGGGAAGCACCGAGAGCAGCCGGATCCCGTTCGCCTTGAGGGCGTCGTAGACCACCTGGGAATTGAGCGCCGAGACGGGCATGGCTCGATCCGGGAAAGCCGCAGCGGGGAGAGTGTACACGATTGCTGGGAGGTCCGAAGATCCCGGAAGGAGGCCTCGAGGCGGGAATGGGGCGTTCGCCGGTCCCGGCGGAAGGCTCGTTCCGCGGAGCGGAGGGCCCAGACCGCGGAACGGCTCAACCATTTCGCGGAGCGGTTCAATGGCCGTCCTCTGTGGAAGGTCCGCTCCGTGGAGCGGTAGAGTCGTTCCGCGGAGCGAACGGATCTTTCGGTCGGCCGGGGAAGGGCGGGCTCCACAAAAGCCTGGCTCAAGATGGGTGGTATTACTACTGTAACAGGGATGGGATCATTAAACCCTGCGACGGTTATGACGACTGCCTGAACGCGTGCTTGGCTGACTGCGGCCCGCCCTGTGTCTATGAAGGCCAGACTGCGAACTAGTACGACGTCCCCGAAGTTCGTTCCTGGTTTGCGAGCAGCAGGTGGTTTCAAGCGAGGGTGTATGCTGAAATAGAGCATCGAACCTCGACTTGCCCCTCCTGCTGCCCGCTCCCGAGGTCCCAAGGCCCGACAAGTTGTGGTATCTCCCAGCCCCAAATCAAGTCGGACCCCCCAAACCTCCAGTTTCGCTTATCCTTTAGGGACGCCGCAATTGGACTTTGGTCCGATCCACCGACAGGTGCGCCGCCGGATAAGATCGTCGCGAGGTCGGTGGCAGGCTCCGCCTTGCCAGAGGACAAGCCAATGCGTCAGATTCCGCGCCCAGATCCCGAAGCCGAGCCGCGCGCGTCATCCCCTTTGCTGGATGTATTGATTCGCGCCGCTTTGCTTGGCGCCCTGGCCGTGTTGTGCTACCAGGTCTTTGCGCCGTTCCTGTCGTTGACGGCCTGGTCGACCATCTTGGCGGTCACGATGTACCCGTTCCATCGCTGGCTCGCCCGCAGGGCCGGCGGCAGGCGGTGGCTCGCCTCGACCATTCTCATCGTCATCGGCTCTTTGCTGATCATCA
>DASXJP010000383.1:0-10515 GCA_036497345.1 Thermoanaerobaculia bacterium | reverse complement strand
CGAGCAGCGCAGTCTCACGACCTATCGCCCCGGTCCGAGCGACGCGAACAGGGTGCCTCTCGATGCCAGGCTTCCCGTGGAGGTGCACGTCGAACGCGAGACCGTCGCGTTGCGCCTGCGCGGCTCGGTCCAGCTCGGGCTGTGCTTCGAAAAACTCGTGAAGGCGGCCGTCGCCAGCTCCGGCGGGGTGATCACCGCCTTCCGCTTGGCCTTTCCCATCACCGGCGCTCCTCCCGATCACGCGTTTGCCGACAGTGACGGCTTGCGATTCCGCTCGTTCGCCGCCGGACGCGTGACCGACGGCGAGGCTCTCTATGCTTCGGTCCTCGCCGTCGCGAACGGCCAGCCGCCTCCCCTGTCGCTCCCCACCGAGGCCTCCGACCCGGTAGTGGCCGAGGTGCTCCGAAACTTCGTCTCCTACCGACAGTCCCTCTTCACCGAGCCCACGGCGGATTCGAGTTGGCAGGCGCAGCAACTGGCGTACGACTTCGCCCTCGGATCTCCCGCGCCGGACCGTGACCTCTCGCTCCGCGCCGAGGACTTTCCAGGCGGCCATCTCGATTGGTACTCCTTTGATCTCGCGGATGCACAGCCTGACCCGGTATCGACGGCGAATCCCGCGGCGGTCACGACCGTGGACTTCAACTTTCTTCCCAACCACGTGGTGTTTCGCGGCATGCCGGACCCGCGCTGGTGGAATTTCGAGGACAGCGTCACCGATTTCGGTCAGCTCGACGCCGACCATGTCGACCTCGCCAAGCTCCTGGTCATGGAATTTGCGCTGGTGTATGGCAACGATTGGTTCTCGGTGCCCGTGCCCACGCCCGTCGGCACGCTGGAGCGCGTGATCACCCTGGTCGTGACCGACACGTTCGGCGTCCGGACGCTGATCCGCCCGGCGGAGCAGACGCAGGTGAATGCGGGCGAGTCGCCATGGTCCATGTACAAGCTCTCGGCACCCGGCAGCCGTTCGGACTTCATCGTAATGGCGCCGACGCTCGGCCTGGCCGAGGACGCGGACGCGCTCGAAGAGGTCCTCTTCTTGCGCGATGACATGGCCGCCATGGCCTGGGCGGTCGAGCACCGTTTGCAAGGGGATCTCGACGCACCCGTCGACGCCTATGAGATGTATCTGCGGCGTGTCCAGCCCGATCTCCCGCCGCCCCCGCCGGCAGCGACGCAGGACGGCCCACAGGTCTACTACACGTTAGAGACGCCCGTGCCCGACAACTGGATTCCCATGGTCCCGGTACAGTCGCCCCAGGGGGAGCTCTTCCTTCGCCGCGGCAGCATCGAGAGCTCCACTGGGATCGTCATGGCACGCGCGGTCATCCTCGAACCGCAACATCCGTTCTTAGTCGCGGACCGCGCCGTGCCGCGTGCGGGAGCTCTCGTCGATCGCTACTTCCGGCGCACGCGCTCCGCCGACGGCAGCACCTTCGTATGGTTGGCGCGCAAATCGACGCAGGGACGCGGCCCCGGATGGTCGGGCCTGCGCTTCGACGTCGTCCGCGACCTGGCGCAACCGGTCCCCGGCGTGATCATAGATAGCTCAGCCACGGATCGCTCCGCCGCCGCTTGACCGCCGCGAACCACCGGCAGAACGGATACATCGCGACCACGACGAACGCCCACGCCAGGTAGACGGCCGGCAGCGAATACCCCCAGCCCGGCGGCGGGGTGAACGGATAATGCGCGAGATCCGGTGATTCAAGCATCCAGTGCGCCGAGCCATAGCGCAGGAGGCAGACGGCGACGGCGAGCAGATGGATCAGCGCGAAGTGCAGCAGGTAATAGAACAGCGGCACCTTGCCGATCGTCAGCGCCGGCCGCAGGACCCGCGGCGTATGGCGATCGACGAGAGCCAGGAAGATCAGCGCCGGCCCCAGCGTCATCAGCAGGAACAGCAGGGACGGCGGGTATTTGGTCGTGTTCAGGAAGGAGAGCACGGTGAAAGCCGCGGTCTTCTGCTGCGCCCAGCGGGACGGATCGCCGTAGACGTTCAGCCCACGGATCACGAGGAATCCCAGGCTCAGGGCCGCTCCCAGGCGCAGGAGGAAGGTCCGCCGGCGGTCGGCATTCCAGCCATAGACCTGTCCCAGGCCGTATCCGACCGCGGTCACGCCGATCCAGGGGATCAGCGGATAGGCCACGAACACGACGTGCTCCGAGGTGTTGAGGACGAAGCCCGGCCTGTGCAGGATGGACCAGAGCGGGCTCGCCGACCTCACCCCGTCGAAGAGGTTGTGCCCCGCGATCAGGACGGCGCCGAACGCGGTCACCACGGACGCCGGCAGGCGGACCAGCGCCGCGAGCGTGATCATCGCCCAGCCGAGCGCCCACAGGACGAGGAGCATCGTCACCCGGTAATCGAAATTGAATTGATAGGCGAGGCACCGGGCCAGCACGAGGTCCAGGAAGATCAGCCAGAGCCCGCGGGTGAGCAGGAACCATGAGAGCTCAGCCCTCGACCTCCGCCGCAGCGCGAGATAGGAGCCGGTGCCGGTGAGCAGGAAGAACACCGGCGCGCAGAAGTGGGTGATCCACCGGGTGAGGAACAGCGCGGCCGAGGCGCTCGCCAGGTCCGTGGGATTCTGTCCGGGGATGCCGAAGAAGTCCCGGGTGTGATCGAGCGCCATGAGGATCATGATCACCCCCCGGAGGAGGTCGACCGCTTCGAGGCGCGTGCGGTTCTTCGGGTCTTTCGCTATCTCCGTCATGGCGGGCGATCGTACTACGAGGTACCTCCACCCCAAGATTCTGCTAACCTGACCCTACGCGACCGACCGAGGACCGCGCAAAGGCTGCTCGTTCTTTTGACGACGCCCCCCGAGCATGACACCATGCCGGGGCGACCATGGAGGATCGACCCTTGGCAGCTCGTCGCACAGCAAAGACCCGTCCGCTTCCGACGTTCGACCCGGCGCCCTCGGCCCAGTTTGGGCTGGAGATTCTCGACCGCTCCAAGTCCCGCCGCGCGCTGATTGGACGAGTGGCGATGTGGTACTGGCTCGACGACGAGGCGGATCACGAGCACACCAAAAACGTTGCCTTTGCCGTCCCCCAGGCCAGCATCCCCTCGCTTCTCGAAGCCCTTCACCAAACCGACGCCGAGGTGTCACAGCTCACGATCGGCGGCGTCAATGCACGAATCTCGAAACAGGGAGTGCGGACTGACTTCATCGATCGATCGAATGAGGAATGGGGTAACCTGCAGCCCCTCTACCTCGACGCCATTCGCGCTGCCGAAGCGCAGGACGATCAGTTCGAAGGGATTCCCGTGGCCCCGCCCGAGCACCTCGTCGCGATGAAACTGGCGGCCGGCACCGATAAAGACGAGCGGGACGCCATCCGCCTCATCGCGAAGGTCAAGGACCTGGACGTCGAAGCGACGCGCGACCTCGTGCGAAAATTTCTCGGGCCCGGACTGCTCGGCAGGCTCGAAGAGTGCCTCCGCCGCGCAGGACACCCACGGGCCAGGCGGGCCTACAGTCTGGGTTCCTGAATCGTCCCCGTGATCGATCTCCTCATCCTTCATTCGGTCAACCCGCGCCCAATCACTCTGAGATTGTGGGGAAGTAGCTTTGTTCTTCACGGCGTGTCGCTAGGGTCCTCTGCCCTTTTGGGTCTCATCCTACGTAGGTAGTATAGTCGACTCAAGGGGATTGGCCAGTAGCCGTCGGCCGAGGGTGTCTTCACCCCAAGACTCTGCTAACCTCACCCCATGCGACCGACCGAGCTCCATGCAAAGGCTGCCTGGGCGCAACGTCCCCGTCTGGACCCGGAGCTTGAGGCCCGCCTTGACGCGGGTATCGAAGAAGCGGAGAAATTCTTCATGGGCGAATCCAAAGTTCAGCGCGCCCGCAGCAAAGTGGCGCGCCTGCTGGCTGAGGACGGCATCCCCTACGCCCTCATTGGCGCGATGGCCCTCAATGCCTACGGCTACGAGCGGGTCACCGTGGACGTCGACCTCCTGTTGACCACGGAAGGGCTCGAGGATTTCAAGAAGAGGCACCTGGGCCTCGGCTACGTCCAGAAGTTCCCCGGAAGCAAAGGCTTGAGGGACACCGAGAACGGCGTGAACATCGATGTAGTTCTGGCCGGGGAGTACCCTGGTGATGGGCTCCCGAAACCGGTGGTGTTCCCCGACCCCGCCAGCGCTGCTGTGCAAGGCGAGCATACGGCCCTACTGCCTCTCCCGCACCTGATCGAGCTGAAGCTGGCCTCGGGGATGACCGCACCGCATCGCCTGAAGGATCTGGCAGACGTCATCGAGGTCATCCGCGTCCTCAAGCTCCCTGCCGAGCTCGTCGAAGAGCTTGACCCCTACGTCCGCGAGAAGTACCGCGAGCTCTGGCAGGCCGCTCAGGCGCCGGAGCGGGAATGAGCAGCAAGGAGCTCCCATGAAAATCATTGTAACCAGCGTCCTGGTCGACGATCAGGAAAAAGCCCTCCGGTTCTACACGGAGATCCTGGGCTTCAGCAAGAAAAACGACGTTGCGGCGGGGGCCTACCGCTGGTTGACCGTGGTCTCGCCCGAGGGGGCGGAGGGCGTCGAGCTGCTCCTGGAGCCCAATGCTTTCCCGCCCGCCCAGACCTATCAGAAAGCTCTCTTCGACGCCGGCATCCCCGCCACGATGTTCGGGGTCGACGACGTGCGGAAGGAATACGAACGGCTGAAGGGCCTGGGCGTCGTTTTCCCCACGAAGCCGACCGTCATGGGGCCGGTCACCATCGCCGTCTTCGAGGACACCTGCGGCAATCTGATCCAAATGGCGCAGCAGTGACCGGCTTCACTCCTCGCTGAGCGCCTCCAGCGGCGAGGTTCGCGCCGCGCGCCCCGCCGGCTGGAGGCAGGCGGCGAGGGTGACGGTCCCCAGGACGGCGATCGTTGCCGCGAGCAGGGGAACCGGCAGCGGCGGCACCTGGAAGAGCACCGCCTGCATGGCCCGGCCGGTCAGCCAGGCTCCGAGGACGCCCAGCGCCGTGCCCGCCGCCAGCAGGCGCAGGGCGAGCGAGAGAAACTGGCCGCGCACCTGCTCCGGCCGGGCCCCCAGCGCCATCCGCAGGCCGATCTCGCGGCGGCGCTGCGTCACGGCGTAGCTCAACACCCCGTAGGTGCCCACCGCGGTGAGCAGCATGGCGATCCCGGAGAAGAGGACGGCCAGCAGCGCCGGCGAGCGGCGGGCGACCAGGCTGTCGGCGATGCGGGTCTCCATGGTCCGCAGGTCGTTGACCGGGAGCTCGGGATCGACCCGGCGGACGGCCTTGCCCAGCGCCGGCGCGAGCGATTCCACGGGCAGGCTCGCGCGGACGACCAGGTAGATGCTGTGGTCGGCCCGGTGGCCGAAGGGGTAGTAGATCGCGCCCTGGGCCTCGTCCTCGACCAGACCCGCCTGCTTCACCGGTCCGACCACGCCCACCACGGTGTAGGCGTCGTCGGCCTCCCCCTCGCCGGGGCCCTCGAAGACCCTTTGACCGAGGGCGCCGCCGCGCGGCCAGTAGCGGCGCGCGAAATCCTCGTCAATCACGCAGACCCGCTCGGCGCGGCGGGAGTCCGCGGCGGTGAGAAAGCGTCCTTCCCGTAGCGAAAAACCCAAGGCGGAGAAGTAGTCGCCGCCCACGCTGTAGGAGTAGAACCCGTGCGGCGGCTCTCCAGGCCGCGGCCGGTGCCCCTGGACCGTGGCCGCGCTCTTGTTGCTGATGCCGCTGAGCGGCACGTTGGTGGCGAATCCCACGGCCTGTACGCCCGGCTGGCGGCCGAGCTCCGCGGTGAGCCTCTCGACGACCGCGAGCAGGGTCTGCCGGTCCGGATAGCTCCGCACCGGCAGGACCAACTGCCCGCTCAGGACGTTAGCGGGCCGGAATCCGGGAGAGACGGTCATCACCTTCTGGAGGCTGAGCCCCAACAGGCCCGCCCCCGCGAGCAGCACGAAAGCCAGGGCGATCTGGGCGACGATGAAGGCGTGACGCAGCCTCTGCGCCGCCCGGCCGGCCGTGGTGCCGCGCGATTCGCCCTGGAGGCCGAGAGCCGCGGCGTTGCGCAGGCTGAGCCAGGCGACGGGGAGCCCGAGGGCGATCCCCACGACGATCGCTCCCGCCAGGGCGATCAGCGCCAGCCGGGCATCGAAGACGACGTGCGATCCCAGCGGCAATCGATCGACTCCCAGCAGGGCCAGGAGGCGGATCCCGCCGGCTCCGGCGGCCAGCCCGAGGAGGCCTCCGATCAGCGCCAGCAGCGTGCTCTCCACCAGGGCTCCGCTCACGACGTGCCGCCGGCTGGCCCCGATCGCCTGCCGCACGGCCAGCTCCTTCACCCGGCCGCTGGCGCGGATGAGCAGCAGGTTCACGAGATTGACCGCGCCGATGAGGAGCAAGAAGAGCGCTCCCGCCTGCACCAGCAGCAGGGTGGGGCGTACCGCCGCCACGTGGTCCGCCCGCAGGGGCACCACGAGCGAGCGGAAGCCGGCGTCGGCGATCAGCCTCGCCTCCGGGTCGTTCACTTCCACGGCGGCGTTGTGGGCGTCGATCTGCGCCTGGGCTTCCGCCAGCGTGGCCCCGGGCGCGAGCCGGGCGATCATGTGCGCGGTCCCGGAATGCCGCTTCTGGGGCGCGCGCTCGTCCGGGCTCGACGCGAGCGGGAGGTAGATCAGCGTCTGGGACGAGAGGAAGCTGAAGGTGGGCGGCAAGATCCCGACCACGGTCCTGGAGATGCCGTTGACGCGGATCGCGCGGCCGAGCACGCCAGGATCGGCCCCCAGGCGCTGCCGCCAGTAGCCGTCCGTGAGGATGGCCGCGCCGTTTTTCCCCTCCATCGTCTCCATCTCCGTGAAGACGCGACCTATCACCGGGCCGAGCCCCAGGGTGGAGAAGAAGTCCGGAGAGACCCGCGTGACCGGCAGTTGCTCTGTCGCGCCCGTCTCGCCCACGACCGCCGTGGCGTCGCGGTAGACCGCCAGCCTCGAGAAGGCCGGGATCTGCCCCCGGCGCTCGTAATAGTTCGGCAGCGAGCAGCCGTCGTTGGGCACGCTGGCCTTGGGATAGGTGTTGTAGACGCTCACCAGCCGGCCGGCGGCGGGGAACGGCAGCGGCCGGAGCAGCACCGCGTCCACCACCGCGAAGATGGTCAGGTTGGCGCCCAGGCAGAGCGCCAGGGTGGCCAGGGCGGTGGCCGTGAAGCCCGGCGTCTTGCGCAGCAGGCGGGCGGCGTAGCGGAGGTCCCGGCGCATCTCGTCGAAGGGGCGCAGGCCGCGCGCCTCGCGGCAGTCCTCCTTGACGTTGTCGAGGCTGCCGAATTCCCGGCGGGCGCGGCGCGCCGCCTCCGCCGGCGGCACGCCGGAGAGCACGAGGTCCTCCGTGTAGCGCTCGACGTGGAAGCGCATCTCCGCGGCCATGGCGTCCTCGAAGCGGTCGCGCCGGCGGAGCGTCTGGAAGGTGGCGAGCAGGCCTCTGGGCATCTCACGCCTCCTCGGGCTCGGCGCTCAGGGCCGCGGCGATCGCCGACGCCAGCCGGTTCCAGCCCGCCGTCTCCTCCTCCAGACGGCGGCGCCCAGCCTCGGACAGGGTGTAGTACTTCGCCTTGCGATTGTTCTCGCTCTGCCCCCATTCGGCCACGATCAGCCCCTGGTGCTCCAGCCGGTACAGCGCCGGGTACAGGGACCCCTGCGGGATGTCCAGCGCGTCGCCCGAGATCTGGCGGATGCGCAGCAGCACGCCGTATCCGTGCAGCGGCTTCAGCGACACCGCTTTGAGGATCAGCATGTCGAGGGTGCCGGGAAGCAGGTCTGCGGTCTTGCTCATGGCGTCTCTCTCCTAGCTTGACTAGGAGTGTGCCGCGGTCTCTCCTAGTTTGTCAAGGGGAGAGGTGCTCTATCCTCCAGACGGGGGGTGTCCGATCTTTTCGACGTTCCGTGCCCGCCCCGATCGGCGGTTCCTGGGGCGCGGGCCTGGCACCTGCTTTGCCTTGTGCGTCGAAAGACTCGGAAGGGAGGAATCGGATGCGTCCGCTCGGATTTCTGCTCCTGATCTGTCTCGCCGGCTGCGGCTCGGCCGGGGTCCCCTACGTCGTCGAGTACGAGCCCAGCTTTCGCGCCGCCCGCTTGACGGACCTTTCCGACGCGGCCTGCCGGGGGTCTCTCTCCGCGCAGGTCGCCTCCGTGCTGGAGAAGGAGGGGGAGACGAGCGACGCCGCGCGCATGATGACGACCGGCCTTTTCGCGGACCTTCAGCGCCAGACCGAGCCCGGCCCGTTCTTTACCTTTTCCCCGGGCGGCTTCCGCTATGGCTTCTTCCTGCAGGCGACGGAATCCGGGTGCGTGCTCCGGCTGTACGAGCGCCGCCAGATGCTCGGAGACCGCGGTTTGAGATCCATGAATACCCTCGACTACCTCGCCAGCCGCACCGTCCTCTACTGTGCTTGCAGCGATCCGGACGAGGCGCCAGGACGCTCCGGGCAAGCGCACAACAACACATTCCTCAGCAATACTAAATCTGGGTTGAGGATCGATGTTATTTTATTTTAAGCGCCAATTGTTAATTATTTTTAAGATTTGACCGGATGTTCTGCCGCGGGGAGGGTGGTTGGGGATTCGTCGGGCAAAGAGTACCAGGGCGGATCTGTGGCTCCGCCGGGCAGGAAACCTTCTGGAATTCCAGCCATTTTCTCCAAGCGGCGGGGTTGGCAGCCCCCAGATCCTCTCCCCGGAGCTTCACCAGCGCCCGGTGAGCAAACTCGTTCTGATTCGGCAGTTTGGTCTCCAGCAGCCGCACGAGGTCGCAGCCGGAACGATGGACGAGCAGGTCCTGGTAGCTCTTGTCGCCAGCCAGCGCGGCAACGATGGAGACAGCCTTGTTTCGATCGGTGAGCGCCGGAGAGGCGAGGAAGGGGAGGATCGGTTCGAGCGAGATCGATTTCACCTCGCCGTGCTCGGCCATCAGGGCGATCACCCGCATGACGCTGTTGCGGACGTAAGGCGAGGGATCGCGGAGCTGCGGCAGCAGGATGCTCAGCACATCCCGAGCCTCGGGCAGGTGCGCGAGGAGGTAGGCGGCGTTGCCGCGCTTCTTCTCGTCCTTATCCGTTCGCAGCACCCGGATGAGCTCGGCCCGGTCCGCCGGCACTTTCTGAGCAAATTTTTCCCCGTACGGACGGAGCTTGGGGTGATCGAAACCATAGGTGCAGTGGTGCGCGGGACAGGGGGGTGAATCGGCGATCTCTCCCGCGAAGTCAAGAGAGCTTCCGATCATGTCGTACTCCCGCCAACTCGCCAACAAGCCATCCGGATCAGGAACGTCCTCCTTGGGCTCCGGCATATATACGATCGAAGGCTTCTGTCCCTTGGGCGTTATGTTGAAAGTCAGGTCCGAGGGAACGTTGGGCTGGAAATAATGCACGGCGGAGATCTCTACTGCCTCGAACCCACCCGCGGCCTTGATCTGTTCTTCCAGCTTTGTTTCGAGCTCGTGTGCGCGGGGCCCGTTTCCTGGTGTCGAGGCGGCGGTCAAGTACTCTCGTGCGGCTTCACCGAAGCAGCGCTGCAATTCTGTGATGGATCCTGGCGCCACCCCGAAGACGTCCATGTTTCCGATCTTCCCAGGTTCCAGGGGGAGAGCCCCGGAGGTCTGAAGGAGGAACAGAGAGAAGCTGAGAAACAAACCTCTAAGAGCTGTTCTTCTGTCCATCAGGCTTCACCTCCACGGCCGGCTCCGCTGCATCGAGATAGAAAGACTCTGGATCAACATGGGTCTCGGCAGCCTCTGCCATTCTCTCCGCGGCAAGCACCTGGACTTGCTGGATGCGAAGAGGAGCCGGTGGGGGCTGCCACCGGAAGTCAGCTCGTGGCTGAATGAGAAAATCGCTGAAAGCATCCAGAATGGGAGCTCCACTGGCAGACTCAAGCCACAGAAACTGGCCCCCTTCGTTGACCTCAAGAAACACGACGTCACCGTCTGGAGTCACGACGAAATCGAAACACCCCATTAGCAGTCCGAGCTTGCATAGCATTGAAATGCAGAGCTGTGATATTTTTGTTCCGGCTTCAAATGACTCATAGTGCAGCGTGCGTTGGCCATTACGCCAATCTATCTGGCTACGCTCCTGCTCTTGGGAAAGTATTTTTGTGCCAAATACAGTGTGGCCAAAAACGGTGACTCGGAGATCGAACGCCTTCGGCAACAAAGGCTGGTATATACCTGGAGTCAACGTTAGAGTACGGTCATCAGGAAGCGAGCTCTCATCGATGGCGGTGGTGAAGAGGGTAACCAATCTTTGTGCCTGGCTATCCCACCAAAAGTTCTTGCGGCTTCCCAAAGGCTTGTAGATCGCTCGTCCGCCCCACTTGCGGATTGAGCCTCGAATCTTAGCCGGGTCATTGCTGAACAAGGTTGGAGGGATCGCAAAGCCCACCTCACGAGCAACCCGTATCTGGTACGGTTTGCGGTCGGCCTCTACGGCACGGCTTGGAGGGTTGATACAGATTGTCTCTGGGGGAAGGTGGTGCCATAGACCGAACAAGA
>DASXJP010000382.1:0-17537 GCA_036497345.1 Thermoanaerobaculia bacterium | reverse complement strand
CAGAGGGCGAAGAGGTCCGCGCCCGGCCGCAGGGGGATCCCGCCGCCCACGTAGAGGAGGGCCTTGCGCTCCGTCTGGCCGGCCAGGAGGGAGAACGTCTGTTGCAGGGCCTCGAGCGTGGCGCGGGCGGCGTCCGACCGCGCCCGCGAGTAGTTGCGCAGGTCGCCGAGCGACGCCTCGGCCTGGATGAGGGCCATCCCGTTCCCGCGCTCCTCGTCATACGGCTGCGCCTGCTGGATCGCCCGCTGGATGGCGTCGCGCTCCTGGGCCGACCCCCGCACGGGGAGCGCCGCGCCGAGCCGGTCGAGCATGGCGCCGAGCGCCGCCGCGTCCCCGGTGGGATCGCCCTGGACCGCCAGCTTCCCATCCCAACGGGCGAGGAGGACGCGATCTCCCGGCTTCAGGCCCGAGGCGAAGAAACGCCGCAAGCCCGCGATCGCGTTGGCGCGGGCCGTCCCGCCCAGGCTCAGATCGTCGAAGAACACGGCGATCATCAGCGGTTGGGACGCGGCGGCCGACACCTGGGTGACCTCGGCCGGCTTGCCGTCCTCCCGCACCTTGAAATCCTCGCGGGTGAGGCCCGGCACCGGCTGGCCGTCGCGGCCCGTGACCACCACCTCCACCTGCGTCTCCCGGACGTCCAGCGATTCGGAAAACGAGGGCTCCGAGGCCGGCGGCTGGGCGTGGAGGGCGGTGGAGAGGAGGAGGGCGAGGAAAACCCTCATCACCCCGGCCCTCTTCTCCCGTCCCCTCCCCCCTCCCGCACCGGGAGAAGAGGGAGAAAAACCAAGGTTTTTTGGGTGGGCGGTTCCCCTCTCCCGGTGAGGGAGGGCGGGAGGGGACGGGAGAGGGGTAGGGGTGAGGGTTCGGGATACCATCCCCCCATGAACCTCCACGACCTCTTCGCCATCCCCCGCCGCCGCGCGCCGGAGAAGCCGGCGTTGCGCTTCCAGGACGACACCCTCACCTACGGTGACCTCTTCGCCCGCGCCGACGCGCTGGCGGCGGGCCTCGCCGCGCGGGGGGTGCGCAAGGGGGACCAGGTGGCCTTCTTCCTGGGCAACCGGCCGGAATTCGTGATCGCCTACCTGGCGGTGATCCGGCTCGGCGCGGCCATGGTGCCCATCAACCTCGCCTACCGCGAGCGCGAGATCTCCCACATGCTGGCGGACTCCGAGCCCCGGCTCCTGATCACCGAGCAGGCGCAAGCCGCCATCCTGGAGGGCCTGGAGGTGGGGGAGGTGCTGCTGGCCGAGGAGCTGGACGGCCTGGCGCGCGACGCCGCGGGATTCGCGCCGCCGCTCGTCGAGGGGAGCGATCTCGCCATGCTCCTCTACACCTCGGGCACCACGGGAAAGAGCAAGGGGGCCGAGATCACCCACGACAACGTGCTCGCCACCATGACCGGTCTCCTCGCCGCCTGGGCCTGGGAGCCGGCGGACGTGCTGCTGCTCACCCTGCCGTTGTTCCATACGCATGGTCTGGTCGTCGGTCTCCACTGCGCTCTCGCGGCGGGAGCGACCGTGCTCCTGCGCCGCCGCTTCGACGCCTCCGAGGCCGTCTCCACGTTGCTGACCGGAGAGCCTACCCTCTTCTTCGGCGTTCCCACGATGTACGGCCGGCTCGTCGAAGAGTTGCGCTCATCTAAGAATAAGATTGATCTCTCTCACGTCCGTCTCTTCTGCTCCGGCAGCGCGCCGCTCTCCGCCGAGACCTTCGCCGCCTTCCGCGAGCTCACCGGCCACGAGATCCTCGAGCGCTACGGCATGACCGAGACGGGGATGAATCTCTCCAACCTCTACGCCGGGCCGCGCCGGCCGGGCACGGTGGGGCTGCCGCTGCCGGGGGTCTCCGCCCGCATCGTCGACGGCGAGCTCCAGGTGCGCGGCTCGAACGTCTTCGCCGGCTACTGGCGGGCGCCCGAGAAGACCGCCGCCAGCTTCGTCCACGACGAGCCAGGCCGCCGCTGGTTTAAAACCGGCGACCTCGCCCAGCAGGACCCCGAGACCGGCTACATCACCCTCCTGGGCCGCCGCCACGAGCTGATCATCAGCGGCGGCTTCAACATCTATCCGCGGGAGATCGAGGAGGTGCTGGTGACCTTCCCCGGCGTCCGCGAGGCCGCGGTGGTGGGCCGTCCCCATCCGGACTGGGGAGAGGTCCCGGTCGCCTTCCTCGTCGAGGAGACCGCCGACGGCGTGGAAGACGCTGAGCTGATCGCCTTCTGCAAGATCCAGATGGCCGGCTTCAAGGTGCCGCGGGAGATCCGGCGGATCGAGGCGCTGCCGCGGAACGCGCTGGGGAAGGTGGAGAAGCACAAGCTGCCGGGGTGAGCGCGCGGCGCGCATCGCCCACCAATCCCTGCTATAAGAGGGTATGAAGACCTATCTGGGTGTCGATCTCGCGGGCGAGAGCGGGAACACCGGCGTCGCCGAGATCCTCGACGCCTCCGAGGGTCTCTTCTATCAATTTCCCCAGGAATCCTGGCGCGGCCACGAGGGGCTCGAGCGTATCGAAAAGCGCTCCCGGGCGGCGGAGAAGACCGCGGTGGACCAGCCGTTCTCCTACCCCGCGTCCTGCATGCGCTGGTTCCTGGGGCAGACCGGACCCGACACCGGAACCGAACCCTTCCTCTGGCGGCGCACCGACCGCGAGATGGTCGAGCGCGTCACCAAGTACGGCCTCCCCCGCAACACCGTGCAGCAGGTCAGCCGCTGCTCGAACGTCTGGCGGGCCGTCGAGCTGGCCAACCTCCTGGGGGTGTCCCGCGAGGTGGTCTGCAGCGGCACCGGGCGGCTCATCGAGACCCACCCCCGGGTCGCCTGGACCCTGGTCATCGTCAGCCTCGCGGACCCGGAGGTGACGGAGGCCCTGGTGGCGCACTACAAAGGCGCGACCGCGGGCCCGGAGGACCGGGGGCAGCGGAACCAGCAGAAGGATCTCCGCGAGCGGATGCTCCTCCTCCTCTCCGAGGGCACGGGCCTCCGCCCCCGCCGGGCGGGTCAGCAGGAGCTCGCCTTCAAGACCGACGACAACCTCGACGCCCTGATCTGCGCCTTCGTCGCCTACCTGGCCGACCACTGCGCCGCCGAGCGCTGCCTGCCGCCCCGCGTCCCCGAGGAGACCCTCCAGCTCGAAGGAGCGGCGGTCATCCCGACCCAGGACTGGCAGGCGCGCCTGCTGGTGAAGAGAAGGCAGCACTGAAGGGGTGGCCCGCCCCCCGCTTGACCGCGCCGCCCTCGCACGCTATCCTCCCCCTCCTCGCGGTTGAATCCCGAATGAGACCGCATATGTCGGGGCGTAGCTCAGCTTGGTAGAGCGCACGGTTCGGGACCGTGAGGCCGGAGGTTCAAATCCTCTCGCCCCGACCATCCCAATCTCCCTCAGACAATCCGGAATCCGCCCTCCCTGTGGCCGTACAATAGGCCGCCCGGGAGGAGATATGTCTTGTAAGGAGAAGAAGATGAGCTGGAGATCGGCCGGATTGGGAGGCGCCCTGCTGCTCGCGGCGGTTTCCATGGGTTTTTCCGTACAAGCGGCGCAGGCGCAGCCGGACGCCGTGCGCGACAAGGTGCGGGCCTACCGCGCGGCGCACGAGAAGGAGATCGTGGGCGAGCTCGACGGTCTGCTCGCCCTGCCCAACGTCGCCACCCGCGTGCCGGACGTCGAGCGCAACGCCGACCGCCTGACCACCATGCTGGAGCGCCGGGGCTTCGCCGTCCAGCGGCTCTCGGCGGGGCCGGGCACGCCGCCAGCCGTCTACGGCGAGCTCCGCGTCCCCGGAGCCCAGCGGACCCTGATGTTCTACGCCCACTACGACGGCCAGCCGGTGGGCCAGAAGGGGTGGCTCTCCGATCCCTTCAAGCCCGTGCTGCGCTCCGGGCCGCTCGGCGGGACCAACGTCAAGGAGATCGACCTCAAGTCGGTCACCGGTCCGCTCGATCCGGAGTGGCGCCTCTACGCCCGCTCGGCGAGCGACGACAAGTCCCCCATCGTGGCCATCCTGACGGCGCTCGACGCCCTGCGCGCCGCGGGGCTCCAGCCCTCGGTCAATGTCAAGCTCTTCCTGGAAGGGGAGGAAGAGCAGGGCTCGCACAACCTGGGGAGCATCCTGCGGCGCAACACCGAGCTGCTCGCCGCGGACGCCTGGCTGCTCTGCGACGGGCCGGTCCACCCCACCCGCAGGATGCAGATCTATTTCGGCGCGCGCGGCGTGGCGGGGCTGGAGCTCACCGTCTACGGCCCCATCCGGCCGCTCCACAGCGGCCACTACGGCAACTGGGCGCCCAATCCGGCCGTGGAGCTGGCGCATCTGGTGGCGGCGCTGCGCGACGAGGAGGGCCGCATCCTGATCCCCGGCTTCTACGACGACGTCAAGCCGCTGACCGTGACCGAAAAGCAGGCCATCGCCGTCATGCCTCCCGTCGAGGCCTCGCTGGAGGACGAGCTCGGCCTGGGCCGTACCGAAGGGAAGGGGGCCCGTCTCCAGGACCGCCTGATGGACCCGGCGCTGAACGTGCGCGGCCTGCGCGCCGCCGAGGTGGGGGAGGGGGCCGCGAACGCCATCCCCACCGAAGCCCAGGTCTCGATCGACTTCCGCCTGGTGCCGGACCAGACGCCGCAAAAAGTGAAAGACAAGGTCGAGGCCTTCCTGCGCGCCAAGGGCTGGCACCTGGTCGAGGAGGCGCCGGACAAAGAGACCCTGAAAGCCTTTCCAAAGGTGGCCCGCGTCGCCTGGTCCCTCGACTACCCCGCGCACCGCACGGACATGAGCCTGCCGGTCTCCCGCGCCGTGGCCACGCTCGTCGAAAAGGCGACGGGAGGCCCGGTGATCCAGGTCCCCATGCTGGGAGGCAGCGTCCCCATGTCCACCTTCACCGGCATCCTGAAATCCCCCATGATCGGCGTCCCCATGGTCAACCACGACAACAACCAGCATGGGATCAACGAGAATCTACGGCTGCAGAATCTGTGGGATGGGATCGAGATGTACGCGGAATTGATGGCGGGGATGGGCGGGGCGTGGGGGAAGTAAGGGGGTCTGAATTTATTTTGCGCCGCTGGATTGATCGATGCCACACAGGTTGCGTCGATTACCCCTTTCCCGCTCTGCCCGCTACCACCGCCCGCCCGACCACCCCCACGGCCAGCAAGCCCGCCGCCCTCACCGTGCTCTGCGTATCGTTCACCAGCACACCGGCCAGGAACACGATCGCCCCCACGACGACGATGGCGGCCGACACGGGATAGCCCCAAGCGCGGAACGGCCGGTCGGCGCCGGGCTCCCGCCGCCGCAGCACCACCAGGGCCAGACAGCAGACACAGTAGTTCACGGCCAGGAAGACCGACGCCAGCGCGATGAGGGTCTGGAAGGTGCCGGACGCGATGAGGAGGAGCGCCACGACGATCGTGACCACGATCGCCACGTCGGGCGTGCCCCCCGCGTTGACCGACGCCGCGCGCCGCGAGACCAGCCCATCGCGGCCCATCGCGAACAGGATCCGGGTGCCGATCATCAGGATCGCGTTCAGCAGCGGCAGCAGCGAGACGACCGAGAGCACCGTGATGACCTGCTTCCCCCGATCGCCGGCGATGGCCGCCGCCGCGTCCGCGCCCGGCAGCGTGGACTGGGCGAGATCCGGTATGGGCAGCACGACCAGGAGCGCCAGGTTGACCAGCAGGTACACGACGATGACCGCGGCCACGCCACCGATCATCGCGCGCGGCAGGTTGCGCGAGGGATCACGGTCCTCTTCGGTGAAATAGAGCGCGCTCTGCCAACCGCCGTAGGCGATCACGATCGCCTGCAACGCGAGGATGACCCCCGCGAAAGTGAGACCGCGCACCTCGCCCAAGCCCTGAAGCCCCGGGCTGCCCGCCGGGCTCATCGTGAACGCCGCGACGATGAGCGCCAGAAACGCCAGGAACTTGATCGCGGTCGTCCACTCCTGGAACCACGCGCTGACCTTCAGGCCGAACCATTGGAGCACCACCATGGCCAGGAGCGTGCCCACCGCGATCGGCCGCTTCCAACCGCCAAGCGCCGGCAGGAGCACGCCGATGAACTCGGCGAGGCCGATCGAGACGTACGCGAGCACCGTGCAGTAGGTGAGCCAGTCCGTCCACCCGACGCCGAAGCCCACCCAGTCGCCGAATCCTCGCCGGGCGTACACGTAGTACCCGCCCGCCCGCGGCACCATCGTGCCGAGCTCGGCCAGGCACACCGACCCGAGCAGGGTATAGAGGCCGCCCACCAGCCAGAGCACCAGGATGGCGGCGCCACTGGGCAGATGCCCCGCCACGAGCCCCGGCGCGCGCAGGATGCCCACCCCGATCGTGCTGCCGACGATGACCGCGAGCCCGAATCCGAGCCCCAGCAGCCGGCGGAGCTGGCCGATGGGAGAGCGGGAGCCCGGGCTCACGCCGCTCATGGGTGCTTGCATTGCCCCGCATGCTAGCCCGCCGGGCGGGCCGGAGGCAAACCCGCCTGTCTCCCGGTCCGGCGAGCAGGGCACCTTCTTATTTAGCGACAGTTCGTAGACCTGAGTCCGGATTCGCCTCGGCGAAGAAGCATCCGGGAATCGTGCAGTTCTACTCAAGGAGGAGAGCGCATGTACTACAACAGTCTGGGAGAAAAGGTCTCACGGGCGAGGTTCAAGGAGATGTACAACGCCTTCAAGAACCGTCAGGAGCTCATCAAGGCCGGCCTGATGAACCGGCGGAGCCTCCTCAAGATGGGCCTGCTTTCGAGCACCGGCTATCTGGTGGCGAAGAATGGCCTGAGCGCCTGGGCGTGGGGAGGCGGCAGCTACAACGGCGGCCAGTGCGCCAGCCCCGCGACCACTCCCTTCACGATGCAGCTCCCCATCATGCCGGTCAAGCAGCCCGTCGCCTGGTCGTCGCTGACTCCCGCGCCACAGATCAATCCCAATACCGCCACCAATCCCGCGACCGGGTTGCCTTACGAAGGGCGTACCCGCGCCCACCAGGCGCCGCCGCTCGGGTTTCCGTTTCCCACCGCGGTCGCCTATCAGGTCACCCAGCGGCCGGGGCTGGTGACCGTCTCCAATCAGTTGCCGCAGCAGACCCTCTGGGGCTTCGACGGCATCAGCCCGGGCCCTACCTACGTGGCCCAGTACGGCACGCCCATCCTGGTCCGCAACGTCAACGCGCTCACCGGGGACAACTCGGGTTTCGGATTTCCTTCCGTCACCACCCACCTGCACAACGCCCACAACCCCTCCGAGAGCGACGGCTTCCCCCAGGACTTCTTCGCGAGCGGCCAATATTACGATCACTACTACCCGAACGTGCTCGCCGGCTTCAACTCCACCCACCTGCCCAACGGCGACGTCAACGAATCGCTGAGCACGCTCTGGTATCACGATCACCGCGTCGACTTCACCTCCCAGAACGTCTACAAGGGGCTCGCGGGTTTCTATCTGCTGTTCAATCAACATGACACCGGAAACGAGACCACCGGCTTCCGCCTGCCCAGCTTCCCGGACTACGACATCCCCATGATGTTCGCGGACAAATGTTTCGATCCGACGAGCGGGCAGTTGGTCTTCGACACCTTCAACCTGGACGGCATCCTGGGCGACAAATTCCTGGTCAACGGCGTGATCCAGCCCGTGCTGCACGTCCATCCCCGGCGCTACCGCTTCCGCTGGCTGAACACCGGCCCGTCGCGTTTCCAACAGATCTACCTGACGGACCTCAACAACCTGAGCGCCAACAATCAATTCTGGCAGATCTCGAACGACGGCAACCTGCTGCCGGCGCCCATCCAGGTCCCGGCCGTGGCCCTGGGAGTGGCCGAGCGCGCGGACGTGATCCTCGACTTCACCCAACTCGCGGGCAAGACCCTCTATCTGGAAAACCGGCTGGAGCAGACCAACGGCCGCGGCCCCACCGGCAACATCAAGTCCGCGGGCCAGGGCAACCTGCTGCTCAAGATCATCGTCGACCTGCCGCAGGTGGCCGACAACAGCGTCAACCCGGCCACCTTGCCGGCCTACTACGCGCTGCCGAGCACCACGGCCACGCCGCGGGTGCAGCGCGACTTCGATTTCGATCAGACGCGCAACGGCGAGTGGACGGTGAACGGTCAGTTTTTCGACGGGCTGCATCCGCGCTTCACCGTCCAGAAGAACAGCGTCGAGACCTGGTCGCTCAGCGGCGGCCGCGACTGGGAGCACCCCATCCATATTCACTTCGAGGAATTCCAGATCCTCTCGGGAGCCGCGGGCCTCTACCCGGACAGCCAGTATGGCGGCACCTGGGGCGGTGGCTCGGGCTGGCACAGCGGCTCGAGCTGGGGCAGCGGAGGCGGCGCCTCGACGGGAGTCAACAAGTCGCGGAAAGACGTCGTCCGCCTCACCAGCCGGGGAGACGTCAAGATCTTCATGCGCTTCCGCGACTGGGTCGGCCCCTATCCCATGCACTGCCACAACATCATCCACGAGGATCACGCCATGATGGTCCGGTTCGACATCGCCACGTCCGGGGACACCAACAGCCGGCCGTGAGGCCGATTCCGAGAGTCGAAAGGAGATCCTGCCATGTCCAACGTGACGAGAAGAGGATTGCTCGCGGTTTCGGCCCTGCTCCCCCTGGCGCGCGTGTTGCCGGCGGGCGGCTGTGAGGTCCCCGCCGGCCCCCCCGCGGCCGGGCCCTTCGCGCCCCCGGTCTCCGGACGGGAGATGATGCGGCGGCGTTTCTTTCCGGACGTCGTCCTGACCACCCACGAAGGCAGGCCGGTCCGGTTCTACGAAGACCTGCTCAAGGACAAGATCGTCGTCCTCAACCTGATGTATGCGAATTGCCAGGGCGTCTGCCCGATCATTACGGCGAACCTGGCACGGGTGCGGAAGATCCTGACCGAGCAGGGGAAGCGGGACATCTGCTTCTACTCGCTGACCGTCAAGCCTGAAGAGGACACGCCGGAGAAGCTCAAAGCCTACGCGGAGATGCACCACACGGGCCCCGGCTGGCACTTCCTGACCGGCAAGCCCGCGGACGTCGAGCTGCTGCGCAGCAAGCTCGGCTTCGTCGACCCCAATCCGCAGGTGGACCAGAACGACCCGGCGAGCCACAGCGGCATGGTCCGCTTCGGCAACGAGCCCCAGGCCTGGTGGGCCGCCTGCCAGGGGCAGGCCAATCCCGAGTGGATCGCGCGGGAGATCTCCTACGTGGTTCCGGTGGAGAAACCGGCGGCGGGATAAGGTGGCTCAGGCTGGCCAGGGGCAAGAAAACCCCTGGCCAGCGAGCTCCTTGTCTTTGCCGTCTTTTCTCCCCCTACCGCCCCCTGGCCACTCCGAGATACGCCTCGGCCGCGCGGACGTATCGCGCTGCCCGACGCGGATGTACCAGGAGCCGATCTCGGACTGTCCGGTGTCGTCCTTCGGATCCACGAGCCCCGGCGTGCGCAGGATGCCCACCCCGATCGTGCTGCCGACGATGACCGCGAGCCCGAATCCGAGCCCCGGCGGGGGAGCGGGAGCCCGGGCTCACGCCGCTCATGGGTGCTTGCATTGCCCCGCATGCTAGCCCGGCGGGCGGGCGGGAGGCAAACGAACCGTCCCGGCGTGTCCCATTCGCCCCGAATCCCGGGCCTGTCGCCTTCCGGCGTGCGATCACCGCCTCGGGAGGCGGCTCCACGACGCCGGGTCTGAGGCTTTCCGCCCCAGGTCTTTAGTGCACTACGATCCGGCGTAGGTCACCTACCCCGGATCTTATGTGCACTATTCCGCGGCGGAGTCCCAATCGACTCCGGGGCCGTAAACCCCAGCCGGAAGGCGGGAGCGAGCGGATCCGGGACGGCAAGCGCGCCTCGGAATCTCTTGCGCCCACGCCGGATCTGCCGCCCGCGGAAACCGGCGCCAAAGTCCCTCCGATCCGGGCCACTTCGTCGGGGATCAATCCGGCGTCTTGCGGTAGACCGTCGCCGTCTGGCCTTGACCCGTGGCTTCGACCACGAACCAACCCCCCTGGACGAGCTTCTGCAAAGTCTTATATAGGGCCCCGCGATCCGGTTCATAGCCAAGGGCCTCACACACCTCTTGCCGGGAAAACCTCTCGGGCAGGGAGGCGATGATCCCCAAGACATCCGACGTCACCTCGGTAGCTGTCCTGCGCCGGGGCCGCTCCGGGGCCTCTGGAGAAACCTGCGCCGGGAGAGCCACCGGACCGCTCCCGCCCTGAAGCGTCCGGATCATCTCCAGGGAACGCATCTGGGCCTCATAGGCCCGCTCCACCAGCTCCATGCCGATCCGGCGCTGCTCCTCCAGGTGCTTCTTGAGCTGCTCGTATTCGGGGTCGGTCATGGGGGCGCAGCTTATAGGTTGTGCACGTAGTGCGCAACTCTTCCTTGGGTCAAGGCCGCCCTCGGAAAGCTCGACCTCGATGGTGCCGACCTGGCAGAGGAGATCGAGGAGAACGGCTTCGTCGAGCTGCCCATGACGGCGCGGCACTCGCTGGCCGCGGCCACCTTGCCCCGCCATCACGACGATCCTTTCGACCGCATACTGATCGCTCAAGCCCGGATCGAAGGCTTGACCATCGTCACCCGAGACCCCGCCTTCCGCGACTACGGAGTCGGACTCCTGCCGGCCTGACAGGGCCTTCGGCGTACTACGATCCGGCGTCGGTCACCGACGAGACCGGCGATCTTCTTCTTCTGCTCCTCCGGGGGGAAGATGCTCCCAACAAGGCAAGGGAGAGAGAGTCACCGTCTCGCGGGTCGCGAAGCAGACTCGTTCATACTCCTGGCCACGGCGGAGAGCACTATACTTCTGGGTGCCTTGGACGTGAGGATCGTCACCAATGAAACGCAACGACTTTCACATCGGCCTTGAGTTTTGGTGCGCCGGCAAACGCTGGCGCTGTACCGATGTCGGCTCCCGCGTCGTTGTTGCCATCTCGCTGGAGCCGCACGAAGTTGTCAGCGTAGCGGTTGACCCGAACGACAGGTCGAAACGCACCGAGCAGCGGTCCATGACCGATGATCCAAGCTGGCTCCATGGTCCACCGTACGGAGTCGTTGAGCATGTGTTCGACGAAGACTCCGTCGAGGCATGTACCCTCGAACAAGAGGAAGCCTTCGGTCTGGGAGACGAATGATGCCGATCCGCAAGTACCGCTCGGTGACCGACATGCCCGGAGTCCGGCCGCTTCGGCCGCTCGATCCGGACAACCTGCGCATCGCGTGTGAGCTGACCGAGCTGAGCTTCGCGCTCCACCCTTGGAGGTTCGAGCCCGGCGTCCGCAAGTTCCGCTCGCTGGCGGAGGCCAACCAGCATCGCCAGGAGTGGGAGAAGAAACAAGTGCGCGGTCCGCTTTGACCGCTACCGGCTTCGGTCCCTCCAGCGGCCCGAAGTCGAAGCCGAGCTCGATCTCCGGCGCCGCGCACCGTACTCCTGGGTGCGGTCTCAAGATGCACTTCGTCTCTACAGACAAGACGCAAGCAGCACACCGAGCCTGGTGAGCGACGGGTCGTGTCCTTACTCCCGCGAGCCCGAGGAGACGTTCCAACCGTTTCGGCCGAGGAGCTGTTTTCGCAAACTCCTGCCGGGAGCTCCTGGGTTGGGCTTGTCGATCGGCCAGCCGTCCGGGGCTCGACGGCCTGGAGTGACCGGAGTAGACTAACTTAGCTAAGGAGATGCCATGGAAGTCTTCAACGTTCACGAGGCCAAGACCCACCTCTCCAAGCTCCTCGAGCGAGTCGCCCAGGGAGAAGAGGTCATCATCGCGAAGAGCGGCAGGCCTGTCGCCAAGCTGGTCCGAGTGGCCGCCGAGCCCCGCAAGCCCGGACGGCTCAAAGGGCGGATCCGTGTCGGCGCCGATTTCGACGAGCCGCTTCCGGAGGAGATCCTGGCTGCGTTCCGTGGGGAGAGAGAGTGAAGCTCCTGCTGGACAGTCATACCTTTCTCTGGTGGCTGGCGGAAGACCCCGAGCTCAGAGCTGAAGCCCGGCAGGCGGTGGCCGATCCCTCCTCGATCGTCCATGTCAGCGCCGCGACGGTCTGGGAGCTGTCGATCAAGGCCGCCCTCGGGAAGCTCGACCTCGACGGTGCCGATCTGGTGGAGGAGATCGAGGAGAACGGCTTCGTCGAGCTGCCCATGACGGCGCGGCACTCGCTGGCCGCGGCCACCTTGCCCCGCCATCACGACGACCCTTTCGACCGCATGCTGATCGCCCAAGCCCGGATCGAAGGCTTGACCATCATCACCCGAGACCCCGCGTTCCGCGACTACGAAGTCGGTCTCCTGCAGGCCTGAGAGGCGGCGACGTGCTGCTGAAGCCCGAGACCGTGCGCCATATCGAGGCTCTGCTCCGGGATGCCGCGAAGCCGGCCCGCTCGGTGCCTCTTTATGAGTACGCTTGACCAGGCGAAGAATCGCCGGGCTCCTCTTCCCCGGACCTCAACGCGAGGACCGGCCCGCGGTGGATCAATAAGGCTTCTTCGCGTCCACCGAGGGAAGCGGCTGGAAATGCTTGAGATTGGTGGTGTAGAGCGGAACCGCGAGGCGTGCCGCCACCGAAGCGATCATGGCGTCCTGGAGTTGGATGCCATGGCTCAGGTGGAAGCTGGCCGTCTGCCGCATCGCCCAGCGATTGTCGTCTTCCGTTGGATGCTCGATGCGAAACTGGCGCAGGAAGCGAATCGCCTAAGCGCGTTTCGCTCGATCGGTCGCGCCCTGGACCGTCTCCATCCAGACCACTGGTGTGATGGCCAGCCGTTGTCGCCCGAGGCTGGCAAACCAGCCCGTTGCTGCCGGGAAGGCCCGCAACAGATCGATGAGAATGGAGGTGTCGAGAATTGCGTCGGTCACCATGAATACCGCGGAGAGGCTCGCCGGATGGTCTCCACGTACTCCGCGCCGCTCTGCTCGTCCTTGCCCTCAGTCCAGGCCCCGATCTCCGGAGACGAGGCAATCTCTTCCGCAGTGAGCCCTTCTCCCCTGAGGTCTTCCTCCGTGAGCTTGAGATCGTCCTCGGACAGGAGCTCCAGGGTTACGACCACTCGGCCACGAGGGGTCTCAGGCGGAAGCTCGACGAGCAGGTGCCCGTCTTCAGTAATTTCGCCTTCGACTTTCAGCGCGTTCTTCATGATGTCCACCAAGGAGAGCTTACCACGGGGGGAACGTCGGGTAGATCCGGCTCACCCCGGCCCTCGATCCCAGCCGACTTCCTGGATCACAGGCAGGCAGGTGACCACCTCGTCCAAATCGGCCACGGAGCCGAGCTCAAAGCGGCTCGGCCTCCTGAAGACCTCGATCCAGACGGAGGTATCCACCAGAAACATGGCCATCTACCGGCGTGGCCGGCCCGTCGCCGCGGCGTCGCCTCTCATCTCGGAAAGGTCCCCTTCCCACAAACCGGAGCCCGCAAGCTCGAAGATCCGTCCTGCCCGGTGGCGCCGCAAATAGTCCTCCATGGCCTTCGTGACCGCTCGGGAGTACGTCCTCTCGCCGCTTACACGGGTCAGCTCTTCGAGAAGGTGCTCGTCCAACACAAGATTCGTGCGTTTCATACACACAGTCTACGCCCGTGCCCCTGGGACCGCCGGCGTCCTCGCCGGCCCTCGTGGACGGCGAGCCGCTCACCGGCCACTGGCACGACCGCACCCAAGAGCACCTCGCCCGCCGCAAGGGGGAGGACGCCGATCCTGCCCAGCACGCCACCTCCGAGACCGTGACCTTCTCGCCGCTCCCTGCCGGGAGCATCTGTCTCCGGAGGCCTACCGGGAACGAGTCGGGAAGATGGCCGTCCAGATCGAGGAGGATGCCGCCGCGGCGCGGAGGCGGACAGGAGCCAGGCCGCTCGGCGCGGCGAAGATCGTTGTACAGCACCCCTGGACCCGTCCCAACCTGGTGAAGAAGTCGCCGGCCCCGCTCCTCCACGCGGCAAGTAAGGCGATGCGCCAGGTCTTCTACGAGGGCTTCGCTCTCTTCGTCGCCGCCTCCGACAAGCTCAAGAGGGGAGACCCCAATCCGGACTTCCCGCTGGGGTGCTTCCCGCCAGCGTTGCCATTCGTGGGCGGGTAGACGCGGCGGAGCGGGCTCGGGTCTGAAGAGTTGGTTGTGAGTCACCTGGAGGGAGGCGGGAGGGCGATTGGGTGGCCAATTCATGAAGTCAATGTCGTGTTTCCGTGCCCCAATGAAGTCTTGAGCCCCCTCAAAGCCGCTCTCGGAGAGGCTTGACAGCGGGATTTTGCCTCTTGGTGGGGTGTCGGGGCGGCTCGGGAGAAGGAGGGGTTACTCCAAACGGCAGGCACCTATTCCCCCGCAGGACAGGAACTATCTAATCTAAGTGGCAGGCACTTATCTCCGAGGGGGCTGGTTTTCATGAATCTGTTATTAGACTGGGCGTCTAAATTTGCATCCATAGTGTTTCTTCAACCCCAGAACTGTAGTCGGCGTCGTACGCGACAGGGATTGGGTAAACAAACCATGATGCATCCGGGTAATCCTTTGTCAGTTGCCAAGCGGCTGCAAATAACAGCGATTTCGGTCCGTAGGGGAAGATGATAACAGGCGCTTCATGTGCCTGTGCGAGCAATACCTCTTCTTCTATTATAGCGCTCAACCCATCAAAATCTGCTAAGCCAACAACCGATTTTTTCCATCGCCCACCGCGAACTCGACTTAACTGTTTAATGGTTTTACCGTTTTTCCCCTCAGTGACTTGCCTGAGGTCGGGGCGCCTCTTGGCCTCTGCGATGACGATGACTCCGGCCGCCGGCTCGATCTCGCCAAGGGCTATGATTAGGCGATCGGCTTCATGTCCCGGCATTATTATGCCGCGGCCACTTGCCTCATTAAAGAGCATGGCTGTATCGGCTAGTGGGGCAATCAATATGTCTCGCCATGCTGCGGGCTCGCCGATTGCGTTAGAGACAAAGCCATAGTTCTCGGGTATGCTATATGCTAGAAAGACGTCGAATGTCTTCTCTGTCGTCGCGAAAAAGGCAGCGGCAGCCAGTGCGTGGACCTTGGTGAGGCAGGTTATATCTAAGATCACGCAGTCTGGATTCAGAGACTCTATCTCTCTGGCGAGCAAGTCTTGAAATTCTTGGAACAGATATGCAGAGCACTTCAATTTCTCGATCCCGTTCCGGAAGATGCTATGGCCCAAAGTCTCAATCTCCATCCAGTTAAAGGTGCGCCTCTCTTCTGCTTGGGTAGACGGAGAAATAGCTGTGTGATAGTCCACGAGTATCCCCCGGCTAGCACTAAGGCGGGCCGGTTGGAGATTGTTCAACGAGGCCTTGCATCTGTCTTCAAAGCTGAGTGCCCCGCACCACAGAGCTCGTTGAGTGTTGTTCAGTCTCGATAAAATATGTGCGAGCGATTTGGCTGTGAGTTTTGATCTCTTCATGCTAACTCCGACCGTGACGAACCCTCACTCCACCTTCGATATTCGTCAGTGAATGTGCGAATCTTTTCCGCGATATTGTCAAGTGACGCCACGGAGACCTCTTTGCAGTGGGAAAGCCCCGCCGCAACCAAGGGGCGTTCTCTCTCGCCAGGCCGTTCCAAAATGAAAATGCGTCGGCCTAATCGTTTCGTCCCATATCCCGGTGCAGGCTTGGAAATGACAATGCCGCATATATAATGCAGGAGAGCGTCCCGTTTCCCACCATCAAGGCAGACTATGAGAAGGCATGCCGCGCCACCCCTGCGAATCGCCAAATCTTCCGGTGCAGTGTCGCTGTAAACTTCCCCCTTGAGGCCCTCTTGGCTGCAAATGGCATCGAAATGCTCTGCTGACTCTTCATTCCATCTTGATCTGCCTAGCCAAACTGCCAAACTTGGTATCGGAGACGGAGGCTTTGGGGGCTTCGCGAACTCCGGATCATAAGCGTGCGTCTCGATGGCGGAAACAATTCCTCGAAGTCCTCCGGCGTCCTTGTAGTGACCTACCTGGGTATCGCCTAGCCAGTGAGGAAGATTCTCGCGATCCGTGGGTTCTGCCACTACTGGAATCACCGGGCGACGTAGGCCGAATGAAAAACCCAGCTCGAACAGAACTTCACGCCTCATTCCAGTGATATCTCCGACTACGGCGCGGCAATTAGAGAGCCTTTTTCTTATCGCTGAAGCCCAGTTCGCTCCATCGGGTACGCATCCATCCCTGATTGTCCATCGTGCCAAGGCCGGGCGCGCTGTGACACTGTCTTTAAGGCGCTTGCGGAATTCGTCGCTCACTTTGAAATCCATTCTGTAGGCTATAAATAGCGCGGGATCAGATACGGGGCCTCCGCCCTTGAATATAGAACTCTCATTTTTGTTAATTTGGATCGGTACTTTGGCTTGTGGGTTCCAAAATCCGTCTTCGCGACGCCAAAGCAGCAGCGGGGGTACCTCTACTTTTTGCGAACTGAAGCCTGGAATCCAGATCTCCCCCTCCGGGACACAAAGTCCGCCAGACCTCAGAGCGGATTCTACAAAGACTCCTAGACGACTCGTTTCAAAGAGATTTTCTGCCATCCTGGGCTCGATTTCTACCACCACAGGAAAGTCGATCACTTTGCCCTGGGATATGGATTTGCGGACCTCACCCAAGAACCGACCAAAATCTGGATGGTACGGGCGCAAGGTTTTTCTGATAGCGACGAGTTGGCTTTCCCTTAAGTCTGATAGGCTCTCCATGAGTAGTTCGTCGATATTCCGCTCTCCATTGTCGAGCACTCGGGCGACGAGTTCTAGCGCAGTGCGAATAGAATCTCGGGAAAGCCCGATAATAGCCATGCGTACATGCTCAGAAAGCGAAGACAAAGACCCTGGGTCGAATTGAGCATGCAAGGCGCTTTCCATGAAGCTTATCCAATCATTGGACCGAGGCCAAAGCCCAAGATGTAGGACGTCATAGTGATCGGCAGCAACAACTACCTCGGTTGTCCTTCCTAGGCTGGAGGCTCCATGGCCTGGGCGTGTAGCTAGTACCGCTATGTAACCAGATGATTGATCAAGAAGGTCTAATACGGGTATGAGTGCCGGGCCAGGTACCATGTCCGCTCGGTCCAGCATAACTAAGAGGGGCCCGTGGTTCTTCTGGGTTTCTTCTCCTGCGGCAGCGAGAAAATTGGGCAATGGTCGTTCCAATTCCAGGTGGGCGAAATCTTCCAGGGGGCCCCGGCTAATGGATCTTTTTGTGTTGTTCATCCATTCTGGGGTAATTCCAGTTCCTCCGGCCGCGAAGTTTTCGGGTAGGCATGCCAATAATGGATCTCGAGGAATTGAGATCCCCTTGTTTGATAGGCGTACAGCAAGAGAGATGGCAAGGAGGGATATTGCCTTGCCGATTAGGAGATGCTCCATCTCTTTGGGGATCTCGCTTGCCAAGGGTCCCAGCGCGGCTTGCTTGGCCAGGGCCGAAAATTCCGTCGCTAACGAAACATGTAGAGCAACGCCCTCGTGAATTTCTTTTTGGTATCTAATCAGGGTTGTCTTGCCTGCGCCCTTTGCCCCCACGATGAGAGCATTACGTCTGAAGTGAACTGGGGCAGAGGGAGGGCGCCGAAAAATATC
>DASXJP010000381.1:0-13152 GCA_036497345.1 Thermoanaerobaculia bacterium | reverse complement strand
CCAGAATCCAGCATGGAAGCTGGGGCCTGGAGAGCATAAGATCGTAGCAAGGGTGACAGGTTTAAAGGAGTCCGAACGGTTCGAGTGTATTTTTGTCAATCCGGGCCGGGAAGGTTCACTTGAAATAAAGTCTTTCACTCCGCCCGCTCTTGTGCCGCCGCCAGCAACTCCGTGAGGCTCCAAGGCTTCCGAGCAAACCCCGCCTTCATCGCGGGAGTCATCCTGATGCTCGAATGCATCCAAGTGAAGTTGTCCGGGGGGGGGGGTACGCAACACGCGGGTATTGCAGAAAGGCGGGTCCTTTATGGCAAAAGTGGTAATCGTTGTAGGCTTACCAGGGTCGGGTAAATCACACTTCGTTAAAAGCCACCGCTCCCAATACAATGGGCTGGTGGTCTGCGATTACTTCAAGGATTCGCTAGTTCCCACCTTGAGCCTTCCTGGCAGTCGGCATTATCAAGATCTGCTCAAATCGCTGCGAGAGGGGCGGGATTGTCTGATCGCAGATATCGCATTTTGCCAAGCCCCGCGGCGAGCCGAAACTGTACGCATCCTGGCAGAACTCGTCCCGGCAGCTATAGTGGAGTGGGTGTTCTTTGAGAACAATTCTGAAGCGTGCCGCGCGAACATCGAACGAGATGGTGGAGGTCAACGCGCGCAGGATCGACTAGAATACCTCGCCAAATTTGCTCCCGATTACTCAATCCCTCCTGGAGTGGAGCCCTTGCGGGTTTGGCAACCGATCGCTTGAGGCCCCCTTCGGGTAGAGGAACTAATGCCATTCCAGAGGCAAGGAATCCGACACCGGCTCAATAGCCTCTCGAAAATCCGAAAGCGGATTCTAGGGATGCTTGCCCTCCCAGGTGTTATCGTCGGGTCAGCGCGGGCCGATCTCTTCCAAGGTTGGCAGGCTGATCCTCTGTGGTCTATGCTGTCTCAAACAACCCGAGCGGCTTCGAGGAACGAAGAGGGAATGACATTATGGCAACCGTATTCCTAAGTTGTGGGCAGCGCAAGGGTGAACGGGAAATAGCCAAGCAGATTGAACAAATGATTACAGATGAATTTCACATGGGCTGCTATAACGCTGATTCAGTTCAGGGTTTTGATGACGTGATGTCAATAATTACCGAGCATTTGTCCAAAACGGACTATTACCTCTTCATCGACTTCAAACGTGAACCTGTCAACCCTGGCGATTTGGAGATTTCGGTCTTCACGCATCAAGAGTTTGCCTTGGCAAGAGCGTGGGAGATCAAGGACATAATAGCCTTCCAGGAAGAAGGGCTGAAATCCTACGGGATGCTCTTTTACCTGCTTGTACACCCACTCAAATTTACTCGCGACCGACTGGTGGAGTTAGTGCGTGAAGAAATTCTCCGTGTGGGGTGGAACAATAATTATTCTCGCAATCTGGTGGTGTCTAAACTTGAACCTGATCCCCCTAACGGGATCATTGAATTTACCGACCATACCGGGACTAGCACCGGACAAGTCTGGTTTCTGTGGGTCCAAAACCATCGCAAAGACCGGTCCGCATTCGACACTGTGGCGATTCTCCACTCGGTTACTAATGAGGTAACTGGACTAGTGACTCGCCCGGATTCTTCCTATCTCAAATGGGCCGGGCAAAAGGGGTTTCACAAAACGATCTTTCCGCAAGACGAGGCTCACTTCAGCGCTTTTGTCATTCGGGTCAATCAGCCAGGGGTTTTTCTTCACAGCGCTGCGGATGTGCCTAGACAGCCGATCATCAATGAGGTGGGGCGCTACAAACTCGAATATCGCATTTTTTCAGAATCGTTCCCCCCTGTTAGCGTGACAGTGGCACTTGACTACTCCGGCCCTCTCAAAATGGGCATTCAGATTCAACCCTCTGCCACTTCTGCCAATCTTCTATGATAGATCATTCACCGAGCCACAAAACATCTCAGAGTGAACGTCTCGGCTCAAGATCGGCCTCCCTCTGATCGGCACGATATGCCCACTCTCTCCAGCATCTCAACTAATTTCTCCTTTTCCTCAAGGTTCAAGCGGTCTAGGCGTTCCGCAGGTACTACCTCGACAGGTCCAACAAATTCTCCGGTCAACTCAATTGCCTTTGACGGATGAAAGCCGGTTCTATCGAGCACGATTTGAGCGGCTTTCACGATAGACGGAATCTCTCCAGACTTCAATGCCTTGTGCAGTCCCTCAAGGGCCGGCTCTACCAATTCGGCCAGCCGTTCCCGTGCAGATTTCTTGACCTGGGGGGCTTGGCCGCCGTGAGTAGCGCAGACGGTAGAGCCGTTGATCGCCCACCGTCCGCACTGGCGGGAGCCGTCTGAGACGTGGGCTGTGCAGCGCTGTCTACGGGCTTTCATGGGTCGTGCCTTTCATGGGTGCGGTTATACAGGCGAGATGCCTTGTCTCGGGAGTCTCAGGCGCGTCTCACTCGGTGAGACGATTCGACCTCAATGCCTAAGACTTTCTATGCCCGTGCTTTAGGTCGGCTCGCTCCTCTTAGTCTCCCCGGTTCCGTCTCACTGCTCGTCTCACCTAAGCCGCTGTCTCATTTCTCACCCCCCTATAGGCGTGAGACTTGAGACGGGGGGCCGCTATTCCTCCTCCGTTTCCTCTCCACTGCCCACGTTCAATTTCCCGTCCTCTATCCACTGCTTCCTACGCCGGTAGGCCGTCGCTCGCGAAATCCCTAGATCCTTGCGGGCTTCCCCTATCGGCATCCCGTTTTGAAGTCTTTCGAGGAGCTTGGCATACGATCCTGTCTCAAGCTCCTTTACCTCCCACCTCACACGCCCATCGGCCTCTGTCACGAGCTGCACCTCGAAAGGTTCCGCGTCAGCCCCATAGACACCCCGGGCTTTTTCGAGGACCACCTCGAAGCGAGCTCCCTGGGAAGCGTTGTAGTCCTCCGGCCGTTTGAGGTGGATACTTTGGGATACCACATCCTCGCGCTTCGATGTTCCTCTCTGTTTGCCCCCTTTGCCGTCGTGGTGGACGATAAAGGGGGACACTCCCCGCCGTCGCAACTTGAGAAGCCAGGGTTGCATCTCCGTCCAAGATTCGGCCTCATTCTCTGCTGGTCCGCCGGGTCCGCCATTGCAGAGGGTGGAGATCGAATCGAGGATCAACAGCCGCACGTCTGGGAAGGCGTCCAGCTCGGCCTCTATGATTGCCTGTCCCGCCGCAGTGGAAAGGCTTGGGATTCCGTCCGGTAAGGCATCGGCGCAGAGAAGCCGGAAAGGTGGCGCCTGCTCAACGGCGTAGCTCCGAGAGCAGACCATAAACCGGCTTTGCAGATCCTCTCGGGGCATCTCTCCGTCCACTAGGAGGACACCCGCCGGCTGTGGCACCGTATACCGTAGGAACGGCGCGCCAGACGCAACAGCCCACGCAAGGTGCCCCACAAAATGCGTCTTGCCGACTCCCCGCCACGCATGCAGCATGGTGATATCCCGCTCTTGAATGAGAGGCTCCACCAGCCAACGCCGGGGCGGTAGATCCATCTTGAGGAAATCGAGGACGGAGATCGACTGCGGCGCAGATAGTGGCTTTCCCACTTTCACGTTAGCCCCGGCCCCGGGGAGCGGAATCCCTTTGTCCGGGGTCGGATGTCGAGGTCCGCTCCTGCTGCCGGAGATACTCCTCCAGGCTCGCTAGGCGGTAGCGAACGGAGCCGCCGACCTTGGCATATCGGGGGCCGCCGCCTCTAACGCGAAGTCCCTCCAATGTCCTCGCGCTCACCCCCAGAAAGTCGGCGGCGGCGCGGGTGTCGAGTACGGTAGGGGCCTGTCTGCTGCTGGATTCCTCTCTGGTTTTCGTATCCATGGCGCGATCATGCGCTGAGCGCCGCGCCGTTGCACGCGCAGATTATTTGGATTTTTTTGCGCGGATTTCTACGAGCGTGACGAGACGCGCGACCACGGCGGGCGTCAAAGATTTGCCCGTTAGATCCTTCCAGCGCTTGCCGTAGCGCTCGGCGGTTGTCTGGAGTGCCAGCTCGCGCGCAGTCTCCCGGCTGCGCCCCGCCGGAGGGCATTTTCGCGCGCCCAACTTAGCCAGTGCCGCCGCGCAGGAACGCCGCGCTTCATCGGTGTCGAGGTCATTCACCTCCCGACTGCGCCAGAGGGCGGCGTCCGGCTGTTCCTCACGGAGCCGCCACCGCTCAGTAACAAGCCAAGCCCCCTCACGGTCATGCTGGAATAAGCCGAGTAAGTCTCGATAAGTTCTCGCGATGCTATTCTCGACAGCGGAGCGGACCATATCGTAGCCTTGCCGCTTTTTGGGTCTCCCCCGGCTGCGCTCGGGGTCTAGCTTGCCTTCGAGGACGTCTGCAATCCACTCCCGGGACTCGGAATCATCGGGCAACTTAGCGCGGTTGCGGATAGCCCAGATTAGCGCTTCTTTCATCCCTTCGCCCTGCACTACCTTTGTATGGGCCAACGCCCATACGAGAGCGCTGCACTCCTCCGCGTCGAGTGACGTAATCACTCCACCGCTCTTCTGGGAGCGTAGCTCTTCAAGGGCGGCGCGGCCGGCATCGTCCAGGGCTTCCAGGCGGGAGTAGATGCCCGGCAAATCCTGGTCTTCCAGTTCGATGGTATCCCCGGGCTCGTATGTGACAGCTTCGCCGCCCTCCCACCACTCTGGTGGGGGCGCGGGTTTGCCGCCCTCAATCCAGGATAAGCGCTTGACGACACGGTAGAGGTGGCCGCCCATGCGTCACCCACCGCCCGCCGGGATTGTTCCCTTCCCTCCGGCCTCGCGGCTCGTCATGGGCAACACCTTGGCAAGGTCGCGAGAGTCGAGCTGGAGCGCCTCTGCGATGATCGCGGCAACACGTTCCGCCACCTCGCGGACCGGGTCCTGCGCGGGGATTACGTATCGCCCGGTGACTCCCGCGCGGGAGTGCCCGAGCAACGCGCCGATCAGGTACTCCCCGAATCCCAGATCTCCCGCCACGCTGCCGACCGTCCGGCGCAGAGAATGCAGGCCCCGGGGTTGTAGCTCGGCGCGCGTCAAAAGGGCGGCCCATGGCTTTTCCAGGTTCGCGAGAGGCAATCCCGGCCGCCGGCCCGAGCAGACCGGAGCATCGGGTGCCGCGTCCGTGGGGCGGGCCGCCGCCAGCAGAGCCACGACCGGCGCCGCGAGGGGTGTGTATCGGTCCCCGGACTTCGCATCGCGCAGGAGCGCCACCCGGGCCGCGAGGTCGATGTCCGCCCAACGCAGGCCGCCGCCCCCGTCCGGGCGACGATCCTTGAGCGCATGCGCCAGCAGCTCAGACCGCCGCCAGCCGGTGAGGGCCAGCAGCTTGAAAGCCAGCGCCGCCTCTGGAGTGATCTCACCTGCGGCCTCTGCTTCCTGTAGGGCCGCTCCGAGCTTGCGCAGCTCGTCAAGGGAGAACCGGGAAGCTTTGGGGCTTTCCTTGAGGCGAGACACCAGCTTGCAGGGATTGGAGCCGATCGGCCGGAGCCGGCGCCGCTCCGCAAACCCGAGCACAGCGGAGAGGGTGGTGAGTGCCCGGTTGGCCGTCGCGGGTGTCTTCCAGAGAGCTCTATGGACCGCCTCGACGTCCTCCAGGCCAAGCGCCGCGATTTCCTTGGAGCCGAGACGCGGAAGCACGTGCCGCTCAAGCAACCCCCGGAACTCGCCGAGAGTGGATCGGCGGCCCCGTCTGGCACCTGTTGCCGCCCGCTCCTCCAGGTCCTCAAGATAGGCCGCCGCCACGTCTCCGAACGTCTCGCGCCGCTCTCGGCGGGCCTGCCGTTCGGCGAGGGGGTCCCCCCCGGCGCGCACCGTGGCGTAGAGAGGACCCGCCAATTCCCGGGCCTGATCGATCGTGAGAGGGCCGTATTCCCCCAGGACCATGCGGCGCTCCTTACCGTGGTAGCGGTAGCCGAAACCAAACGACAGGCGCCCGCCCCGTAGGCGCGCAAAGAAGCCCGGAATCGCCGAGTCGTAGACCAGCCGGGGGCCTCCGGGATTGGCTCGCGCTTCGGCCGCCAGCTTGTCGAGCCGGCCTTTCTTGAGCAGCTCAGGCATGGTGCCTCCCCTTTAGGCGCCCGGCTGTCTGAAGGTGGTCTCAGGCCGGCGCCCGTGCTGACCCGCTGCTGACCGGATCGCTTTCGGGTCAGCATATGGTCAGCAGAGAGGATAGCAAACGGGAGCAAAATGGCGTAGACTTACGCAAGCGTAAGTCAAGCACCATCGGCTGTAAGTGCTAGATTTACGTAGGGTTACGTAGGAAAAGGATGGAGCGGGAGACGGGATTCGAACCCGCGACCAACAGCTTGGAAGGCTGTGACTCTACCCCTGAGTTACTCCCGCGTCAGGTCCTGAACGTCCGAAGCGAGGAAGGAATGGTGGAGGCGGGAGGATTCGAACCTCCGTAGGGCGAAGCCCGGCAGATTTACAGTCTGCTGCCATTGTCCACTCGGCCACACCTCCAAAGAGCCCTGACAACCCGGACCGGGGGGCTGGAGCCGGCACCCGGATTTGAACCGGGGACCTACGGTTTACAAGACCGTAGCTCTACCCCTGAGCTATGCCGGCGGGTCGTGCCCCAGAACAAAACCCTACCGGGTCACTCCCGATTCCAGGAGCCGGGAAAGTCTAGCGGCTTGTGGAGCATCTGGCAAGCGGTGCCCGCTGGCTAGAAAATTAGCTAAATCTGTATTAGCATCAATGCGCCTACGACGACGCCGTACTTCCTGCGAGAGTCGAGAGGCTTCGACGATGGACGCCGGAGCCTGACAGGGATAGCCAAGGAGACCTGTGATGAAGAGAAATGCCACGAAGCTTCACCTGCACCGGGAGACCCTGCTGAGCCTGAACGATCCCAACCTCAGGGTCGCCGTCGGAGGCGCTTCCGCGGGCACGGGGTGTTGCGGAGACCCCACGCTAGCCGGCACGAACTGTGTTGCCTGCAACTTCACGGACACCTGCACCAACTGCAGCAACCGCTGCCAGTAAGCCTGGGCACATCAGGGGCGGCCGGCCTGGGTCGCCTCTGATCCCGTCGGCTTCCGTCCGTTACGCCCTCCGGAAGAGATGTAGAAGCCTGAGGACCGTGAACGCCGTCCCCGCCGCCGCGACCAGCCCCAGGTAGAGCATCACCAGCCGGGGGTCGCGTAGGATGCAGTCGCTCCGGCGCAGCCCCGCCCGCCAAGACTTCCAATAGGCGTGGAAGGCGACCGCTCCGAACACCGCCGCCGCCAGCGCCGGAGTGAAGATCCACGCCAGCAGGGCGACCGTGGCATAGACGCAGAGCGGCAGCGGATCGGGGATCGCCGGCGGCGGGATCGGCCGCGGCCGGGCCCCCTCGGCGGCGAGCGCGGCTTGGTCCTCGCGGGCTTGGCGGGCGCGGGTGAGCTCCGGAGTCTCCGAAAGGGTCTCGCTCATGGATGAATCTTAACCCGGATTTCTCACCGTAGACACGAGAAAGGGCTACCTCCTGTGGTATAAGTGTTGTGTCGGCAGCACTTATACCGCAAAGGAAGGATAGCCCTATGACGACAGACTGTAATCCTCAGCAGTTGGAATTTCAAGGGGTGGGCCGGCGGACGGTGGTGGCCGCCTTTGACGGTGGGACGTTGACCTCGGATGGCGGTTTGCTGTTGTTGTCGGAGGTTGAACGGCGTCGTGGGATTGTTCGGCGCTTTGCCTCCTGCTTTCAGGATCAGCGAAATTCCGCCTATGTGGAGCACAGCGTTGAGGAGTTGGTGCGCCAGCGAGTCCTCGGGCTAGCTCTGGGCTATGAGGATCTGAACGATCACCAGGAGTTGCGAGCGGACCCACTGCTGGCGACGGTAGTCGGCAAGGCGGACCCGACGGGGAACGACCGCCGTCAGGAGCAGGACCGGGGCAAGCCGTTGGCCGGCAAGAGCACGTTGAACCGCTTGGAGTGGGGGGCTGTCAAGCAGGACCGCTATCGGAAGATCTCGGTGGATAGCGAGGCGGTGGACCGCTTCTTTGTCGAAACCTTCTTGTCCTCCCAAGAGCAGGCTCCGGCGCAGATTGTTCTGGATCTGGACGCGACCGACGATCCTCTGCACGGCGAGCAGGAGGGTCGCTTTTTCCATGGCTACTACGGGGGGTACTGCTATCTGCCGCTCTACATTTTCTGCGGGACTCACCTGCTGTGTGCCCGTCTGCGCAGCTCGGATCGGGATGCTTCAGCCGGGGCGGTGAAGGAGGTGGAGCGCATCGTGGAGCAGATTCGCCGCCGCTGGCCTGAGGTTCAGATTATCCTGCGCGCCGACTCGGGCTTTGCGCGGGAGGAGTTGATGGCGTGGTGTGAGCAGCATGCGACAGATTACCTCTTTGGACTGGCCCGCAACGCCCGGTTGCAGCGGGCTCTGGGCGGGGAGATGGCTCAGGCGCGCGAGCAATTTGAGCAGTCGAGCCAGGCCACTCGGATCTTTCGAGACTTCTCCTATCGAACGCGCAAGAGCTGGTCCTGCTCCCGCCGGGTCATCGGCAAGGCCGAGCACTTGGCGCAAGGCGCCAATCCCCGTTTTGTCGTGACGTCCCTGAGCGCGGACTCTTGGCCCGCCGCCGCTCTGTACGAGCAACTATATTGCGCTCGCGGCGAAATGGAGAATCGGATCAAAGAACAGCAGTTGTGCCTGTTTGCCGACCGCACCTCCACGCACAATCTGGCCAGCAACCAACTGCGTCTGTGGCTTTCCTCGGTGGCCTACATCCTGCTCAACGAGTTGCGCCGGCTAGGCCTGGAAGGCACCGAGTTGGCTCGCGCCCGCTGCGACACCATTCGCCTCAAGCTGCTGAAGATCGGTGCGCAGATCCGGGTCACCGTGCGTCGTGTGTGGGTTCACTTGGCCAGTTGCTACCCGTACGCGACGCTGTGGGCTCAAGTCGTTGGCAATTTACGAGCCGGGCCCGCTCCGATCGGCTGATCTCCCGCCCGAAGACTTTCGCTTTGTGCTTTCCAGGGGAGAGGTGTGTCTTGGGGCGGGAAACCTGCGACTTTACGAGCGCTCAAGGCCTCCTTATTACGCTCCACTTTTGCCCTTCGACAGCTCCCAACCTGCCGACGAAGGGCACGGCAGCCCTCCGTCCGCGATTGAGCCCCGGAACCGGCCGGGAACGGACCCTTTGTGAGAAATCCGGGTTAACCCTCTTCGTAGGGGCGGCCCTGTGTGGCCGCCCTGCTGTTCCGGCCTGACGCCCCCACCCAGGGCGGCCACACAGGGCCGCCCCTACGTCCGCTCTCCGGCTCTCTCCGACAATTTCAGCCGGTGCAGCGCCGGCCAGGCCTGCGCGGCGCAGAAGGGGACGCACTGGTGCCCCAGCTCCCCCCGCGTCCCCACGTGGACGCAGCACTGCACCAGCCGCTCCTCGATCATCGTGTGCATGTCCATGAACGGCTTGACCACGATCCGCTTCACCCGCCGGCCCAGCAGGTCGCGCAGGACGTCGCGCCGGCCGGTCATTCCCCCTAAGACGGCCTCCCCCGCCAGCCGCGCCAGCGTCGAGAGGCCGAGGTCGCAAGCGGTGCAGACGTTGCGGAAGAGCTCACCGATCCCCGGTTGCGCGAGCGAGCTCGCCTCGGAGAAGAGGCCGAGCAGCGACTCCTTGACCAGCCGCCGCAGGTCGGCCGACAGCTCGGGGTCGATGATCCGGTTGCTCACCAGCCCGAGATGGGTCTTGAGCGTCTCATGTCCCACGATCGTTGCCAGCGATTTCCAATCCCCGGCGTCGGTCTTCAGGAGGTAGCCGATGCTGCAGCAGTGGGGGTGGCTGCACGGGAGCGCCGTCAGGTCCCGCCAGGTGACGAGGCCGCCGGTCTGCCCTTCCAGCCGCGCCAGCACGCCGCCGTGAGTCAGCCGGGCTTGCGGGTCGATCGGCGTCGAGCGGCCGCTGCCGAGTTGGGGCTGGATGGTGACGCCGCCCACGAACGGCGTCTCCAGGGCGTAGAGGAGGACGTCGCCGATCTCGTCGTCGTTCACCCCCAGCGAAGCGGTCATCGTGAGGGTGGTGAAAACTCCGGCCTGGGAGAGCCGCTCGACCGCCCGCGCCTTGATCCGCCGCAGGTCGGCGCCCCGGTGGTGGCGGTGGGTCTCCAGCCGGAAGCCGTCGAATTGCAGGTAGACCTCGATCTGCCGGCGGTGCTTCTCCAGGAAGGCGAGCAGGCGGTCGTTCTGGGCGATCTCGATGCCGTTGGAGTTGATCAGGATGCGCCCGACCGGCCGCGCCAGCGCCCCCTCCAGGATCTCGGTCAAATGAGGATGCAGGGTCGGCTCGCCGCCGGAGAGCATCAGCACGTCGAGCCGCCCCTCCTCGCGGGAGAGCCGGGTGTCGACGTTGGCCAGCACCTCCGCGACCGGCACCACGCCGCGCGATTCCGGCGAGCTGGCCGCGAAGCAGTTGGGGCAGCAGAGGTTGCAGGAGCGTTCGACGTCCTCCAGCAGGATGCAGGTGTGCTGGGTCTGCATCTCGCCGAGGCCCCGCAGATAGGCTTGAGGGATGGGATCGAAATTGCCGGGCACGTCCGGCTCGTGGCGCTTGGTGGGCGCCGTCCACTGCTCCAGGTAGGCGAGGATCTCCGGCGACTCGTCGTAGAGGGTCCGCACTTTGCCGTGCTCGGGGCAGCCGCGCACCAGCCAGACGCGATCTCCTTCCTCCGCCAGATAGCCGGAGAGCCGGCGCACCTCGGCGAGCGGGCGCTCGGGATCTTCGGCGTGGCAGTGCGGGCAGAAGGCCGAGACGTAACGGAGAAGGCGGTCGCCGCGGAGGGTCATTCCAGGCATCGAGGTCTCCTTTAGTGCCATTGGCCCGCGGAGAAGAGCAAAATGCAGACCCCGACCAGGAGGAGCGGGATGGCGATTGTGAGCAGGAGCCCGAAGAGGAGCGCGCGCCCCCAGACACGTCCCTTCGGCGAAGAGAGGAGCGCGATCCCACCCAGGATCTCCCCGCAAACGATCAGGAAGGGGAGGCTGAAGCCATTGGACCTCCAGATCATGCTCGAGCTTACGAGCAACGCCAGCAGGATGTTGGCCAAGAGCACCAGAACGGCTTTCGGCCAGACCAACTCCCGCGCTGAAAACGTGGGAGGGTTCTCCTGCTGGTAGATCGCGATCGCCCGGTCCACCAGAGCCGGGTCGTAGCCGGTCTGGAGGAGCTGCTCGCGCAGGGCCGACAGGCTGTAGCGTCCGGAGTGCTCCCGCAGGTAGGCGAACAGCGTCTCGATTTGCTGGTCGTCCATAGGGCCTCTCATATGTTGGCCGCGCAGTATCCGACGAAGCTGAGCAGCCCGACCGCGCTCCCGAGGAGGATGGCGGCAAGGATCCCACAGCCGAGCCTCCGGAGCTTTCCGGTGGGCATCATGAGCAACGCACCCACAGCCTCGACGAGGAAGAGCTTGACGGTGAAGTGGAGAGCGCTGGTGTCCGAGGTCTGATGCATCGGCACCGAGAGCGCCGCCATGCCCGCGACCGCCGCCAGACCCGAGTTGATCAGGATCGCCACCAGGACGTAAGGCCAGACGATCGGCCTCCCGGTCGCCGGCGCCGGGGGAGGAGCCGGAGCGGCCGCCGCGTGTTGCCGCCGGTCGTACTCCGCGATCGCCGCGTTGACCAGGGCGGGGTCATGGCCCTGCCGCAGCAACGCATCCCGGACGGACTGTAAACTGTAGCGCCCGACGTTCTCCTGCAGATAGGCGACCAACCGCTCCAAGGAATCAGACATCCGCGGCCTCCAGGACGGGTGGGACCGGGAGCGACCGCCGGCGCCGCCGGAAATACCCCGCCAGCAGCAGGGTCGACGGGATCAGGAAGAGCTGCGAGCGGGTCAGCCCAGCCCAGACCACCTCGTTGCCGCGCACGAATTCGATGAGGAATCGGAAGGTGGCGTAGGCGAGCAGGTAGACCTTGAACAGCTCCCCCCGGAGCTCCGGCCGGCGGCGCAGGCGCAGCAGCACGGCGAGCATGGCGAAGTGGAAGGCGATCTCGTAGACGAACGACGGATGGAGCGGCACGCCGATCCAGGCCGGCGGGAACCCGGGGATGAGGGCCGCCCGCGCCGCGTCCACCTTCACCCCCCAGGAGAAGCCGGTCGGGGTGCCGGGCGTCTCGGTGAGCAGGCAGCCGAAGCGGCCGACGCCGATCCCCAGGGCCACCGCGGGCGCGAAGACGTCGCCGGTGGGCGCCCGGTAGCCGATCAGCCGTTTGGTGGCGACCGCTCCGAAGTAGGCGCCGGCCAGGCCCCCCAGCACGCTCTTGCCGCCGTAGACGAGCGCCCCCAGCAGGGTCGGATCGGGAGCCGCGGCGAAATAGCGCCAGGCCGTGCTCAGCTTGGCCGCCAGGGCGCCGCAGAAGAGGGCGCCGGTGAGGATCATGAACAGCCGGTCGTCGAGCGTGCGGCGCCGCCGGGCCTCCAGGAGGAAGACGGTCACGGCCGCGAGGGTGCCGAGCGCCACGAAGGCGCCGTGTACCCCGGAGGGCTCGAAGAGGGGGATCGGCGACCGCAAGAAGGAGGTCTCTGGGTTTTTCGAGGAATTCTGAGGCCGGCTGTGGGGGCTGTCAAGGCGCGTCACCCCGAGGGGATCGATGGTATCGTAGAGGCCGCAAATTCTGCGTCTCCTGACGTCCACGAAAGGGCAATCTCATGAATGGAACGTCTCAAGTCCCCCCTGCGGCTCCCGGCGCGCCTCCCGTCAAAAAGGGCATGAGCCCGCTCGCCTGGATCGGCATCGGCTGCGTGGTGCTCCTGATCCTCTGTGGCATCGCGTTCGCCATCATGGGCTACTTCGCCAAGCGCGCGGTCGACCGGTTCGCCAAGAACCCGAGCATCACTCTGAAGGATGAGCACGGCAATCCGGTGACCTTCAACGCCAAGGGCAAGGACGGCAAATTCGAGATCAAGACGGACAAGGGCACCGCGACCGTCGACACCTCCGGCGGCAGCGTCAACGTCCAGGCGACCGACGAGAAGGGCCAGAAGTCCACGATGACCTGGGGCGGCACCGGCGCCCCGCAGAACCTCCCCTCGTGGCTGCCGGTCTACCCCGGCGGCACGGTGCAGGGGAACCTGGACTCCACCACCGCCGAAGGGCGCTCGCTGGCCTTCACTGTCACCACCGCGGACGCTTCGACCAAGGTGATCAACTACTACGATTCGCAGCTCACGGGG
>DASXJP010000380.1:0-18925 GCA_036497345.1 Thermoanaerobaculia bacterium | reverse complement strand
CTTCTCCTTCGCGAGCAGCCGTTTGCGCGCCTGGAGCCACTCCTCGGGCGATACGACGGTCCCTGCCGTGGCGGTCTGAGTCTGCGTATTCATGATCGATCCTGCCTTTCCGGTTGAGCTGCGGTTCTGGTGCTGTTACGGCTCCCGAGCCCGCCGGGATACGCGATCAATTCGTGGCGCTTCTTCCGACGGTGACCACGGCCGCCGTCTGGAGGATCCACGGGCAGTGGATGTAGTCCAGGATGCCGGTCACGCGTTGAGCGATGATTTCGAGGCGCACAGCCGACTCGGGCCTCCATCCACTCCCGTCCCGATCGAACAGGATGATGACCACGGGCTCGCCGTCCACCTCTCCCGCCTCCAGCCGCCAAGGTATCGGCCAGCGGCTGTAGTTGCCGAAGTAGGAGGATTCGGCCATGGCGCCGGCGAAGCGGTCCATCACGCGCAGGCGGGCGTCGGCCGCGATGAGCTCCCGCAGGCCGTCCCAGTCCTGTTGATTGAACCGGTCGACGTAGAGATGGAGGAGCCGTGCCTCCTCCGTGGTCCTCTCGCGCGCCGCCTCCCGCTCGGGCGATCCCGGCAGCTTCGCGCGGCCGCGATGGAGCGCCGCCTTGACGCCTCCCACCGTGGAATCGACCAGCTCCGCGATCTCCTCCAGCGAATAGTCGAAGACGTCCTTCAGCAGCACGGCTGCGCGCTCCTTCGGCGGCAGGGCCAGCACGAGGTGCTCGACCGCCCGTCCGAGCGCCGGCCCCGGCGGCTCGGCCGGCATCACCCGATCCGGCTCCGTGGCGGCCGTCTCCGCCTCCTCCCGCACCCCGCGGCGGCGCAGGAAGTCGATGCACCGGTTGTGGGCGATGCGGAACAGCCACGGCTTCAGAGGACGGCTGTCGTCGAAGCTCTCGAGCATCCGGTAGGCCTGGAACAGCGCCTCCTGCACCACGTCCTCGCCGTCGAAGATCGACCCGGTCATCCGGGAGCAGTACCGGTGCAGGCTCGGACGGAGGTTGGCGATCGTCTCCAGGAAGGCCACGTAGCGGGCCTCGGCGCGGCCCTGGAAATTCATCTCGTGTGGATCCATGACTGCTTATACGCGGGCCGGAGTCTGGGGGATACGCGATACCCGAAAAAAGAGGCCATCCGACCGATCCGACCGATAACAGGGGGTGAGGTTTCGGGTGGGGGCCAGGTACAATCCCCCCGCCATGCTCCCACTCCAGCGGCTCCTGTCCGCCGTCGCCCTCTCCGCGGCCGCTCTGGCCGTCGCGCAGGTCCCATCCGGGGCCGGCCCCGTGTGCCGGGGTCCCGAGGTTCCGCTGCCGCGGGTCTGCGGCGCCGATCTCAGGAATCCCCAGATCAGCTGCTCCCTGCCGGCCGACGTCCAGGGCGGCCTCCGGCAGCCGGCGCTCTACGTGCGGCAGCGGGCGTCGGACCTCTTCTCCTGGCAGGTGCTGATCGCCCTCGACTGGCCGGCCCTGCGCGGGCGGCGCGGCGTGCCCGATCCCGCCAAGCCGATCGCGGCGCCGGGACCGCGGGTCTGGGAGACCTGGAAGGAGATCGGCGAGGTCTTCCGCGAGAAGGACGGCCTGCCGGTGCCGCCCGCGCCGTGGGACGCGCCGGAGGCCCTGCCCGCCGCCTGCCAGGGCGCGGAGAAGCTCCTGGTGCGCGACGAGAAGGTGGCCGACCTCCTCGACTCCACGGTCCAGCCGACCTACGCCGACGGCACTCTGCCTGGCACGCTCACCGACCAGTCCGGCCGCCGCGTGCGCTTCGAGATCCGCCTGAACCGCACGGTGTTCGACTACATCGTGAGCAACCACCTGTGGGACGGCCGGGTGCAGAGCGAGGCCAAGGACATCCGCTTTCCCGACGGCTCGCAGATCGTGAAGGCCGCCTGGCGCGAGGTGGACGGCGGCGCGGCCGGCCGCTTCCTCACCACCGACGCCTGCCTCTGCGAATCGCCCGGCGGACGCGGGCTCCAGGGCTGCAGGCGGCAGCGGATGGGCCTGGTCGGCTTTCACGTCATGACCAGGACGCCCAGCGCGCCGCAATGGATCTGGTCCACCTTCGAGCAGGTGGATAACGTGATCGGTACGCACGGCGTGCCGGCGTCGTTCCACAAGGCGGACTGCCCGGGCTGCATCCCGGACCGGCAGTCGCCCCCTGGCTTTCCCAACCAGACCACGCGCTTGATCCCCATCCCCTCGCACGGTCCCGACTGCGCCCGCACCGGCGAGGCCGTGGACAACATCGCTCAACTGAACCGCGACATGCAGCGGGCGCTGGTAAAGACGGGATCGGTGCTGAGCCGCTACGAATTGATCTCCACGCAGTGGCCCTACCAACCCGCCGGACAGGGGACGCAGCCCTCCACCGTCTTCGAGGTGCGCCCGCGCCTGCTGGGCAACACGACCCTGGAAACCTATATCCAGGAAACGTCGAGCTGCATGGGCTGCCACGCCGTGGCGGGGACGGACCGCACGAAAAATTGGGTGTCGGCCAACTTCACCTTCTCCCTGAACGACGCCTACCCCGCGCCGAACCAGGACCCCACGAGCCCGCCGCCGGACCGCGTGCCGCGCAAGGAGCGCATCATCCCGCCGCCGGCCCATCCCGTCTCACCATGGGACCTGGAGCACTGGAACGACGTCATCACGGGTTATCAGATCGCCATCCAGACCTACGAGCTGGTGCCCGCCCACGTGGGCTCGAAGCTCCACTGCTCGAGCTGCCATCTCGGCGCCGGCCGCGACCCCGAGTCGGCCTGGTGGGTCGGCATGTTCGTCAAGTACCCGACGCCCGAAAAGCTTTACAACCGGATCAATCAGTGTTTCTCGCGCAGCGAGAACGGCAGCGACATCTGCACCGTGGGCGGCGGGAGCATCGAGGGCTCGAGCGTTTCCTGCGATCAGGACCCCACCATGCGGGCCCTGACCACCTATCTCAAGTGGCTGGACGAGCAGTGGAAGGACTGGAAGGAACGCACCCATTATTCAGGCCCGCTGCCGAACGGCTTCCCGCCGCTGCCGCCGACGTCGTCCGGCAAGGCCAGCGCCGCCCGGGGGAGCTCGATCTTCCAGCAGAAGTGCGCCTTCTGCCACGGCGCCGAGGGGCAGGGGAGATATCTGAGCCACACTTATTACCGGCCCGCGCTCTGGGGTCCGAATTCCTACAACATCCAGGCCGGCATGGGCTTGAACCTGCAAGACCTCGCCGCCTTCGTGCACGCCAACATGCCCTACGGCAACGGCGGCGCGCTGACGGTGGAAGAGGCCTGGGACGTCGCCTGCTTCGTCGACGCCCAGACCCGGCCGGGGAAACAGGCGAGCCACCCGGAGGAGACGGTGTGCTCCACGGGTGGCTCGTAGGCAGCCTGTCTAGCCTCCTATCTGCTCCGCGCTCCTCACTGACAGGTCTGGATACACGTCGTCCAACTGCCGCCGTAGTCTGCCGGGTTCAAGCAGCGGGTGCTTCCCGGCACCGCCGAGCCGCTGCAACACGAGGTATTGGTGAGCGTATCGTCGATTCCCCCGGAAGGGACACATCCGCCCACCAGCGGGGTGCCGCAGATCTGATAGCAACTGGCCCAGGTAGTGCCCCAATCCGCAGGATTGAGACAATAGGTGGAACCGCTGACCGCGACTCCGCTACAGCAGGAAGTGCTGGAAAGCGTGTCATCCACTCCGCCATCCGGCACGCAGGAGACCGTCGTCGGATAATGGGTTTGTGAGCACTGGAGGGCTTCCTTGTCGTCGGCCTCAAGCGTCCGTTGCTGTAAACCACCGATGTCGCTGTAGGGCGTGTGCATCGTGGGCAGCGGCTGATAAGTAACCTCGGAGTGACCGATCCCCATGGTATGACCCAGCTCGTGCGCCGCCACTGCCCAAGTGTCGTAATCGTTCCCGTTGGTCGTCCAGGTCACGTCGTTGTTGAACGTGACGTCCGATTCCACGATCACCTGGCCGGACTGGAGGACCAGCGCGGTCAGGGCGAGGCAGGTTCCCGAACAGCCGTTGCCGGTCCCCCATGACAACGTATTGATGCCATCCGTGGTGAACCCCGCGGAGGTCGTCCCCGCATAGGTAGGTGACTGGCTGGCGCCATCGACGAAGGTCCAGACGTTCATCGCGTTGTAGAGGGCCGCCGCCTTGCCCGCGCCCTGGTTCGCCGGGTTGTGATACCAGGTCATGTTGGAATGGGTCCAGTGGGTAAAGCCAATTGGGTCGTCGCAAGTGACCGCCGCATTTCCGATTCCGGTGGTGCGACCGGGCGTGGGATTATTGACCATCCGGACGGCCTGGGACGGCGCCGCCCAGACTGCGAGGATCAATGCCATGGGGCCGACAAGGCGGCCGCAGGATGATGCGTATCGCATTACTTCACCTCCCCAGGCTTGCCTTGCCGGGCCGCGATCTCGCGGATCGACTGGATCATGGAAGAGAGCGGCAGGCCCTGGGCCTCCCCGGGCACGTCGACGAACCCGAGAGCGTCGGGGTGCAGGGGCTGACGGCTTGCCTGGCTCACGGCCCGCAGGCCGTCACGGGCCTTCACCACCTCGAAAACACCCTGCGAGTGATCGCGGACGGTCCGTACGTTTCTGACGCCCGGCAGGTCGCCTTCATCCAGGAACAGGACGTACGATTTTCCGGGTACCAAGTCGGCCCCACCCACGATCACGGTGGTCAGATCGTCGACCGTTCCCCCGAGGATCGTGATCGTCAGGTGCCGTTCTTTCGCATCGCCCTTCAGGACCTCCTCGACGTCGAACCGCACATCGGTAAGGATGAAGTTGTGCTCCTCGTTCCAGTACGAGTGCGCGCTCCGGACCGTGCCGACGACGATCGTTCGGTTGCCCGCGACCAGATCGTCGAGGCCTGCACGGATGAGCGTCGTGGCGTGCGCTGGCGCACCGAGACCCACCGCAAGAGCGAACGCCGAGAGGGCGCGCAGCCCCTGTCTCACTGCTTGCATGAGGTATCCTCCTTTGAGAAGTGTCCCGTTCTCCATCAGTGTCCCTGGTCGTGTGGGACCGTCACTGTCGCGGTCGTCGTCGCTGCGTTCCCGGCGGCGTCGCGGCAGGAGATTTCGATCGTGTAGACCCTTCCCGATCCTCCTCCGAGCCTCTCGGCGCGGAGCTTGAGTGACAGCGGTCCCGTGATTTCCACGGCGCCGTCATCGATCGGCTCGTTGGCCGTCACCTTCTGGATGGCGCAGGAAGGCGCTGCTGTGCAGGCGTCTTGGGCGCTCGCCTGGACCGTGACGGCCACCATCTTGTGGTTGGGGGGCCAGAGGGAGCTGGGAGAAGCGGTCGCCGGTCCCGGAACAGGCGCCGACGTGTCGCGCACGGTGACGTCTAGGGTGTCGGAGGAAGACCCGCCCCGCCCATCGTCGACGGTGAGCTGGATCGTGCTCGCGCCGAGCGGCAGCGTCACGGTGGGCGTCGCGCCAGTCGCCGAGCCGAACGGCCCGCTCCAGGCGAAGGTCAGGGGATCCCCGTCCGGGTCGGCCGACACGCCGCCGTTCAGGTCGACGGCGGTACCTGCTGGCGAGGAGCACTCGACGGTCAGGTCGGGGCCGGCGACGGCGAGAGGTGAGCGGTTGGCGAGCACGGTGACGGCGACCGTGGTCGAGACCCCGGCGTTCTCGACGACGACCTCCGTCTCGCCGGGAGCCACGGCGGTCAGCAGGCCCGAGTCCGAGACCGTGACGATTCCCGGATCGGCGCTCGCGTAGGTAGTGCCGGCGGTGGGCGAGGTCACGTCGCGCAGGACACCGTCGTCGAAGTGGCCGACGATGGCGAGACTCCGGCTGTCGCCGGCTCCGAAGAGGATCGGCGTGGCGTCCATCGCTTCGAGGGAATCCAGGGGAGAGCCGGCCTGGACATGGATCGTGACGGGATCGGAGTAGCCGGTCGCGCCGGCCGCGTCGACCCCCGCTGCCAGGACCAGCACGTCGCCGACGGCGTCCTGGGGGATGTCGAGGGTGGTCGTAAAGGGCGGCGCGTCGAAGAGCCGGGAGCTGGCCAGGCTGAGCGCCGCCACCCGCACGGGCACGAAGCCGTTCTGGGCGCTCAACGCGATCGGCAGGGAGCCTCCCGCGAGCACGCTCGAACCGGCGGGCAGGTCGATCCGCAGGGCGCCCTGGATCTCCACCGGCGCGGGATCGTTGCGGAGGGCGAGGCGGGACGACTGCGCGGCGAAGCCGAGCGTGCTCGGGGCCGGGAAGTTGCTGAAGGCCGGGTCGGTGATCGACGTCAGCAAGAGAGCGATGACGCGGTCCGAGTACTCGCCGTTCTTGGTCACCCTCGTGTGCAGGCTGTCGAGACCGTGGAAAGACGAAATGGCCGCCGGAGGCATGCCGCCCTGCTGGCTGCGGAGGTCGACGAGCGCATCGTGCTGCATGCCCCCGAAGATGTCGTTGAGCGGACCCAGAAACAGCTTGAAGGCGGAGTAAAGCAAGCCGAGATCTCCCGGCAACTGGCTGAGCGCGTTCACGTCGTTGGTCAAGTCCGAGCCTCCCGTGCCGACGAGCGCGTGCGCGGGCAGCGGGGTCACCTCGATGCCGGCGATCGCAGAGCTCCCCGTCGCTAGATCTTCGACGGCCCCCTCGTCGATCGGCATGCGGATCAAGCGGCAGAAGTCGACGAACCCCTGCCGCGTCGAAAGGACGAGCGCGAGGAGGGCCGCCGGGGTGCCGGTGTGCGGCGTGTCCAGCGTGAGGAGCTTATGGATGTTGCCCCGGCCAAAGTTCAACGGGTTGCGGTAATAGGAGAGCTGCGTATGCAGGCGGCCGAGGATGCCGCCCATGCTGTGCGCGACATAGTCGACCCGGGTCGCGGCGCCCCCCGTGCTGCGAAACTTCTCCAGGGCCTCCTCGATGAACGGCTGCACGAAGATGCGGTTCTCCGAGAAGTGATGGGCGTGCGTCCTCTTGTAGTCGCCCGGGGTGACCTGAAAAAGGGGACTGTTTCGCAAAGGGAACGTCTTCCAAGTGCCGGCGTCCGACCAGATGCCGTGGACGAGGAGGACCGGCGGGGTGAAGAGGGTGATCGTGAGGCTCTTCTCGCTGGGCGCGCCGCTGGCTGGCACCAGACGCGCGGTGAGCGGGACTCGCTGGGAAATGAAGGCAGGGTCGAGGTCGTCGGGCACCCAGTAGAAGGCGAACGCCTCCATACCTTGCGAGGTCTGCACGACGGGGACCGTCACCGAGGCGAGCCGCTGGCTGCCGCCGGCGCTCACCCCGCCGTCGTGACCGGTGTTACCGCTGTCGACCGAGAAGGTGACCTGCCCCGGCTGGAGGCCGCTTGCGCGCAGCAGGAGGAGGGTCGCGCCGTCCGCCGCCGCCTTGGTGACCTCTTTGCCTTCGACAGCTCGCCGTTCAGGGTCGCTCGTCACTCCATCGGAGCCGATCAGCGCCGGGTAGGGATCGACCGCTTGGAGCTTCAGAGCAGCGCTCGGCGTAAAGCTGAGATTGTAAGCCACGTATTCGGCTGGGGCCGGTACGAGGACGACGCGAGCGATGCCGGCTCCTGTCAGGGTTACGGTCGACGTCGTGAATACCCCGGGCCTCCCATCCCCGGTAAATGAGGCCGAGCCGATCAGCGCGCCTGACGTGTCGAACGCATCCATCCGGTTGCCCGGGAAATCCGGATCCAACGCGGTGACGGAAACGGAGGCCACCGGGGGTGAAAACGTGACGGTGATGGGTAGCATAACCCCGGTCCCGGGCTCGCTCTGGAAACCGCCGAAGGGCCCTCCGGTGGCAAAAGGACTGATACCGACGCTGACATCACAATAGGTTCCTGGAGATGGCACCGAACAACTCGACGGCTGAGCCTTGGCGAGTGAAGTGAGCAGAAAGAGACCGATTCCTGCAAACCCAGTAATGCGAAGCGACCTGCGACGCCGGATGTCCATGAGCGGCCCTCCTCTGATTTCTAATCCTCTTCGGCACGTGGAAAGGCTCGGCGGCCCTCTCGGGCATGCGACGCTGTGGGCACACCTTCGCGGGGCCTTCTTTACCTTCACTTTCAATCTAACGGGGGGAATGATGGATTGGCGGCGCCAACCGGCTGCCGCCCAGGCTCACCTCATGGTGAGCAGCCAGATGTCGCCTTGCTCGGTGTCCCGCGCCAGGTAGAGGACGCGATCGTCCGGGCTCAGGCAAAAATCGCTGTAGTCGGAATCGGGGGGAACGTCCAGCACCTGCCGCGACGCCCTGCTCAGCGTATCGAGCAGGAAGAGCTTGCCGCCATCCGAGTAAAGGAGCCGGCGGCTGTCGGAGAGCCAGGTGGCGCTCTGGCCATGATCGGTGAGCTGCATGTATTTCCCGCCGGCAAGGGAGTAAAGGACGACGCCCGGCAACTGCCGGCCGTCCGGCTGGTGCAGGGCCCCGGCCAACCAGCGGCCGTCCGCCGACCAGGAAGAGGCGGAGAAGCCCAACCCATGCCCGGACAGCGGAAGGAGCAGCGGGCGCCGGTCCGCCAGAGGCCGGGAGAGGTCGATGAGGGCCTCGTTTTCGCCGAGGTCGCAGGCGATCCAGCGGCCGTCGGGGGACCAGATCGGGTGGTACGCCGGCTTGCCGGGGATCACCGCCGCCCGCTCGAGCTGGCTGCCGTCCGCGCGGAGGAGCCAGATCTCATAGTGGCCGCCGCGGTTCGAGTAGAAGGCGATGCGCGTGCCGTCGGGCGACCAGCGCGGCTGGCGGTCGCGGAACGCGTCCTCGGTCAGCCGGCGCCATCCGGTGCCGTCCGGGTGGACGAGGAGGAGATCCTCCTGAGGTATCGACGTCTGATAGACGAGCCAGCGGCCGTCTCGCGAGGCGTCGAAGGCGGAGATCCGATCGGAGGTCTGGGTGATCGCCGCGGGTTGACCTACGACCGTGCCGCTCGCGGGCTCGAACGCGACCTTCTCGAGTATGGTCCGGGTCTCGTCACTGGCATAGACGATGTGCCTGCCATCGCGCGAGAGGCTGACCAGCATGCTCGCCTGGCCCGAGGTGTTGACCGGCTCGGGATCTCCGAGAGTCCGCCCCGAGCGCTCGTCGATGGGCATCCGCCACAGGTTGATGACGCCGCTGCGGTCGCTCGCGAAGTAGAGAAAGCGCCCGTCGGGGGACCAGACCGGATTCCAGTCGATGCTCTTGCCCGCGGTGGCCTGGACCGGCCGGCCGCCGGCCGCGGGGAGAGTCCAGATCATCCGCTCGCCGGAGGGGGAGAGCCCCCAGTAGGCGATCCGGAAGCCGTGCGGCGACCAGCTCGGCTGCACGGCGTCGCCTCGCGAGACCAGCCGCCGCTGGCCGGTCGCCAGGCTGATCCGGTAGACCGCGCTCGGGTGTCTCCGCACCAGCGGGTTGTCGATCCCCTCGGTGGCGCAGAGGATCTCTCTGCCGTCCGGCGACCAGGCGGGGTTGAAGCCGAAGTCGGTCACGCGGCGCACCGACTCCCCCATCAGCCCCATGACGAAGATGCCGCCGCCGTCGCGCTCCGAGCGGAAGGCGATCTGCCTGCCGTCCGGGGAGAAGGCGGGCTGGGAATCGCCCGCGAAAGAGTCGGGGAGCAGGTCGAGAGCGGTGCCGCCCCCTACCTGCTGCAGGAAGAGACGGCTGCGGTCGCCCAGCTTTCTGGCGAAGACGAAGAGGCTGCCGTCCGGGGAGAGACTGGGAAACCACTCCCGTCCCGGCAGGTCGGTCAGGCGAGTCAACGTGGCCTGGCTGAGATCCGTCTCCGCCCGATCGTGTGGAACGGTGCTCCGGAGGAGCACGACGCCGGCGGTCACGGCGAGCGCGAGCGCTACCCCCAGGGCGAGGGTCCGGACCGGCCGCCGCCGGCCAGGAGCCCGGACCGGTAGGCTCCCGGTTCCGGTGGCCGCGGGGACCAGCGTGGAGAGGTCGGCCAGCAGAGCCGCCGCGTCCGGATAGCGATCCGCCGGCTCCTCGGCGAGCATGCGGGAGAGGACGCGGTCGAGGCCCGGCGGCTCGGCCGGCAGATCCTCCTCGCGCCTCTCGGGCAGGCGCCCCGTGAGCATCTCGTAGAGGACCACGCCCAACGACCAGACGTCGCTCCGCGCGTCGACCGCGCCGGCCCGCGCCTGCTCGGGCGACATGTAGCCGGGGGTGCCCAGGACAGGGTTGGACAGGGTCTCGTCCGGCAGCCGCGCGATGCCGAAGTCGAGAATCTTGACGACGCCATCGACGGTGATCATCAGGTTGGCGGGCTTGATGTCGCGGTGGACGATGCCCTGGCGATGCGCCTTGGACAGACCGCGAGCCACCTGCAGGGCGATGTCGAGGGCCTCGGCGGCCGGCAGGGGACCCCGCTCGAGCCGCTGCTTCAGGGTCTCCCCTTCGTAGTAGGCCATGGCGAGGTAGAGCTGCCCCTCGGCCGTCTCCCCGGCCTCGTGGATGGTGCAGATGTTGGCGTGATCGAGCGCGGCGGCAGCCCGCGCCTCGTTCAGGAAGCGTGCCTTGGCTCGCGGGTTGGGCGTCAGCACCGGCGGCAGGAACTTGAGGGCCACCGGGCGCCCCAGGCGGGTGTCCTCGGCATGATAGACGACGCCCATGCCGCCGATGCCGGCCACGCCGAGGATGCGGTATTGCGGTACGGCGCGGCGCTCCCGCTCCGTCGGGCCCGTGGGATCCGTCAGGCCCTCGCCGGCCGTCGAGCCGGACCCGAAACCTTGCGGTCCTCCATCCATGGCCATATAGTTATGATCCGCAGAGTCGTCCACTATCGAAGAGCGGTCCCACTGCGGGCTCATGCCCGACTGTCAGCCTGAGGAGGCGGCCAGATGAAGAAGAACGGGGTCAAGAAGCTCCGAATCTCACGGGAGACGCTGCGCGATCTGGAACGCTCCGACGCCTGGAAGGTGGTGGGGGCCAGCGAAGAGCGCATGTCTTGCCAGAGCGCCTGTGGCTTCACGACGCGGACGGGTGCAGATCTGGATCCATGTGTCATCGTCGACTGCTGCTGAAGCGAAAAGGCTCTCGCCGGCCGCCGCGCCGCCAATTCCGGATTTCGCCCGTTAGCTCAGTATAAGGCGAGTCTGCCTATCGGCTCGCCGGGAGACAGCCGGATGCTCAAGAAGAGGCCTTCCACCCAGTTCGTCACTCCGCACTCCTCGGCGCAACGCTGGCCGCGCCGAACCAGCTCGCCGTCCGTGTTCACGGCGTTCGTCGGCGGCCTGCAGGGAGCGCGGACTCCGGACGCGGACCTGTTCCACGACACCTGGCACGGCCTGCGGGCCGCGCTGGCCCAGGAGATGAAGCGGCGCGGGCTGTGGGAGAGCCCGCCCCACTATCTGGGGGTCTGCGGCTGGGAGCGCTGGGACTCCGAGGCGCCGCCGGGAGCGGGCTCCGCCCGCGCGCAGAGCGCCCTTGGAGAGCTGGTGGCCGACTGCTACGCCTTCATCTTCGTCGACCGGCTGCAGAGCCTGAAGCGCCATCTCCTGGAGAAGCCCGAGATCGACGGCCTCGTCCTCCTCAACGTCCGGCACTTCCTGCATGAGCGGCAGCGCGTCCACGATCCGCTCGGCTTCCGGATCTTCGAGCTGTTGCAGGCCGCGGTCGAAGAGGCCGTCGCCTCCGGAGACCTCCACGTCCTCGCCGGCGACCGGAAGATCCGCAACGACACCCTCCTGGGCTTCCGTCCCGATGCCGAGCCGCTGGCCACGCCGGCCGACTGGGAGCGGATCGTCCTCCGCTGGAACGACGAGCTGATGCCGGGCCTGGTCACGGCGCAGACCCGCAAGCTGGCCGCGGTCGCCCGGCGGTTGCGGGAGCTCCTCCTGGAGCTTCCCGGGCACGGCGTCGAGGCCTTTCGTTTCAAAGACCTCCTGGACCCTCTGAAGCGAGACGCGCGGGGGCGCTGGGTGGCGCTCCTCGACGAGGAGGAAGGCGGCGACGGCGTTTCCGGGCAGAGCTTCGAGGAGGTGGAGCGCCGCGTTTCGGCCTCCATCGAGCGCCTGGAGGCGGATTCGCGCACCCGGAGCCAGCTCAGGACGCTCTGGCGCCACCTCTGGCGCCAGCACGGAGAGGAGGCTCCGGAGACCGGCCCCTCGTCTTACCGCCAGCTCGGGCAACGCCTGAGCATCCCCCGGGAGCGCCTCCCCGGGCTCTTCGACCTCCTGCGGCAGCTCGTGCCGCGCTAGAGCGGCTCCGAGCGCGGCCCCAGCGCCGACCGCAGGGCCGCGTTCAAGATGATCCCCAGGGTGATCGCGATCACCACACCGTTGCTCAGGAAGAGCCGGGCCGTGGGGGAGAGCGCGGTGAGCCACTCCTTCTGGCCGGCGGCGGCGAGCGGCAGGGTGAGCGCCGCGATCAGCGAGATCGCCGTGGTCAGGAAATGGACCTCGTCCTTGGGCCCGCAGGCGAGCAGCCGCAGACCGCCCGTGGCAATCATGCCGCAGACCACCAGGAAGACCGCGCCCACGACCGGCCGCGGGATCAGCACCAGGAGCGTGCCCGTCTTGGGCGAGAGCCCGTAGAGCAGCAGGATCCCCGCCGCCACCTGCACCACCCGCCGGCTGGCCACCCGGGTGGTGGCGATCACCCCCATGTTCTGGGCGTAGGTGGTGAGCGGCAGCGCCCCGAACAGCGGCCCGATCGCCGACGCGAGCCCCTCGACGGTGATGCCGCGATGGATGTGCCGCATCCGGTAGGGGACCCCCGAGACCGCGCACGTGCCGGCGTAGTCGCCGATCGACTCGGCGATCGAGCCCACGAAGCCGATCACCACTCCGAACACCGCCCCGGCCGCCAGCGTCCACCCCATCCCCGGACCGCCGAAAAGGAAGAGCCGGGGCAACCCGATCCACGGCGCGCGGGCGAGCGCGCCGAAGTCGGCGAGACCCAGGGCTCCGGCCACGATCACGCCCCAGAGCAGCAGGCTGAAGAGGAGCGAGCCGCGGGCGAGCACCCCGATCCGGAGCCGGTTTCCGATCACGGTGAGCAGCACGATGGAGATCACGGCCAGCGCGGCCAGGGTCAGCATCCGCGGGCGGGTGTCCGCGAAGATCCAGCCCCCCGCCACCCGGGCCAGCGAGATGCCGATCGTGAGCACCACGATGCCGCACACGGGGGGCAGGAACCGGCGCAGCGACCGCAGCACGCCGCTCGCGCCCACCGCCGTCTCGAACAGCCCGCCCACGAACCCGGCCATCCACATGGCGGGAGCGCCGAAGATCGCTCCCGCCGTGGCCATGGCCCCCGTATCGGTCGCCGACGGCCCGAGCACCGACGGCAGCCGGTTCCCCCACGTGGCGTTGACGAACGTGGCGACCCCCATGAGCACCAGGCAGGCGGAGACCATCGATGCCGCTTGGGGCCCCGAATAGCCCACCGTGCCGGCCACGATCAGCGGCAGCACGAAGGGGGAGACGTCGACCAGCGTGTGCTGCCAGGCATAGAGCAGCGTCTCGGCGGGAGGAGGCACGTCCTCGATCCCGTAGTGAGGCGTGAGGATCTCCAGATCCTCCTCCCACACCCGCTCCTCGCCCGTGTGCGTGGCCATGGAGTGGGGAGCATAGCAGGCGGGGAAGCCGGCGGGCCGGGCTCCCGGAAGGCGAGAGCCCGTCCTCATCAAGGGGCCAGAAGGTATCCTGGAGCTAGCAGCAGTTCGTCCCTGGGGTGAAATTGCAGGCGGCGCAGTTTGTAATGCAAGCGGTGGCGCACACGGTCTTTGCCGTAGCCGCCCCAACGACCTGGCGTAGATCCGACAGGGCGCTCAAGGTTTCGCGGTGGAGGGTAAGCTTCTTGACCTTCTTCTTCATCAGAGCCTCCTTGGCCGGCCCTCGTCGCACGGCCGGCGGTAGAATTTCAAGACTTTAGCATAGTGGCCGCTCCCCGACTGCGCATGACAGGCGCTCCTTCAGGCGTCTCTGCTCGACTCTGACGAGCGCTCTGGCTCGTTGCCCCCTCCGGCGCACACCAGAGAAATGGGAGGTCATGGGAAGTGGCTTCCCATCTGTCTGAAAGGAGCTCGGAATGCGTAGAAGGATGCTGCTTCTGTCCCTCGCCGCGGCGGCCCTGGTCGGCGCGCTCACTGCTTCGCCGTCATCGGCGACCGGCGGCGTCTGCCAGCCCATCTGTACCCATTACTCGGACGGCTCACAGTGCTGCGTCAGTTGCTTTGGCACCTGGCCGAACTGCGGCTGCACCAACAACTACTGCCCGCCGGAGGACGGCGGCAACTAGCTCTTTCGGCTCAAGGACCCAAAGGACTGCAAGGACTGCAAGGACTGCAAGGACGAAGGAGCCGATGACCGCTGAGGCACCCTTCCTGTCCTTGCTCTCGTTGCAGTCCTTTGGATCCTTTGGCCGTCGTGCTGAAACGGATTGGGACGTCTCTTCCACTACCGCGACTGCAACCAGATGTCTGGGCCCTGTCCGCGAATCAGGTACGTCATACCCGGATTGGGCTCATAAGCCGACATCATCGATTCATCGAAGGCGCGAGCGCATTTCTTCGCCAGAACGGCATCCAGAGCACCGAGGCTCGCTTGCTCCGCGGGGCGGGCATAGATGTCGGCGGTGGTGAGAACCAGCGCCAGCGAGGGATTGGCGCCGTTAAAGTCGTCGCGGAAATACTTGTTCGAGTCGCAGGAGAACATGCCGATCATCTTGAGCTTCGTCGGGCGCTGCCGGAGCGCTTTGAGCACGGGAAGCATCGGCGAGCGAAAGACCGCGTTGAAGAGCGTCGTGACCCCACTCTGGGCATTGAATTCCATTCCGCATCCCAAACGCGAGTGGCCCATGTAAAACACGACGTCGCTCTCGACGAGCTCACGGTAAAAGCGGTTTTTCACCGCGCGGCTCAGCTTGTCCTGCTCCCGATACCTGACGTCGGGATTTATTTCTCCATGGCCCGATCGTCGCCGGCCGGCTTTTCGGCACGCGAGCACTAAGATAGAAGAAGCAGGCAAGTCGCGGCGGCAAGAACGAAGAAGAACGCGGCCTTCCTCGAAGCACGCGGTAGCGCGGCGAGCGTCACGGCGAACGCGAGGGAATGAGAAGCTCCGCGATGTCCAGCGCCCGAAAACATGAGGGCTCATTCTCCTGAGCTTGGAGGGGAATCCTATCTCTCTTCCGTATCCGCGTCAACACAGAGAATGCGGGGTCGAGAAGATCCTGGCGCAGGACCCGGAGACCCGGCCCGAGACCCTGGATCGCTCACCGGCTCCCCTTCATCCATGCCGCGCCGCGGCGTGCGCGCGCGCTAAGCGCCTGGCGAGGCGCCGTCGAAGCCGGAGTAGGGTATAGTCTGGTTACAATCCATGCCTTTGCCTGCTGTCGGGGAGGGACTGAAAAATGAGCTCCACGGACTTCCATGCCATCATCGATACGATCTTTGCTCACGGCGTCTTCCAAGACTTGGACAAGAAAGCGCTCGTGGACCGGTACGACACGACCGGCGCCATCGACGAGATCAATTCGACTCTTGGCTCGGTGAGCGGGCAGGAGGAGCAGACCGGAAACGTCATTTCGAGCATTCCTCCTCAGGGCATCGTCATCAAGACTCCGGGGACCTATACCTTTGCAGCTGATTTGACCTGGCAGCCGGGCGCCGTGGCCAGCGCGGCGATCGTCATCGAGGACACGGACAACGTGACACTGGATCTGTCCAACCATGTTTTGGCGGCGATCGTGGGGGACAGCGGTCAGCACATCACCGGCATCTGCATCAAGGGCGCCTCCAGCGTGACCATCCAGAACGGCACCCTGGCCGGCATGTGCTACTACGGCATCCGCGCGGAGGAAGTGGAGAACCTGACAATCCAAAATCTGACCGTCAGCGGGCTGGCCTTCAAGAATCTGGACATACGAAACCTTTGCCCCGCCGGAATTCATGTCAATCATGCCCTGGGCGTCAAGATCACCGATTGCACGGTGCAATACATGTACGTGACCGCGGACTCCAGCGCCGGCATCCAGTTGCTGAGCACCGTGTCCGGAACGGTGAGTGGTTGCCGGGTCAGCAACCTGGTGAACTATGATGGCTCCGTGCAGGGTTACAGCTACGTCGGTTCCGTGAACGTCACGACGGCCAACTGTACCGCCGAGGATTTCCAGTCGTGCTTCGGCGGCAACATTCGAAACCTGGGCCATACCGTTCTGGGCTTTTGCCCCATCTTCTGCCTGGGTTTGAAGTATGAAAGCTGTTCGGCCACCGGCATGACCGGTTGCAGCGACGATTGTCATGGCATGTCGGTGTTCCTGAACGCCATGGTGGCGGTAGACAACTTTACGGCCAGCTTCGTCACCGATGGCGTTGACCCATCCCATACCGGGGCCAAGTCCACGGGTCTCGAAGTGTACGGCGCGTTCGTTTCCGTCAGGAGCTGCTCCGTTGAGAATATCAAGGCCATCGTCCCGCAGGACAGGCAGAGCACGGGCTTCAGCGCCTGGGGAGTGGCCATCAGCTTCACCAATTGCAAGGCAGGCCGCGTTACCGTTTGCGACCAGAACGGCCACGAGAATCCGGATCTCGGATATGGCACCGGTTTTGGCTGGGCGCCCGACCCGCGGGCGATGTTCCGAAATGTCGGCGCTTACCTGGTGACGTATCAGGGCTGCGCGGCCGATCACTGCCAGGTGGGATTCGACACCTGGTATCACGTCGATTCCACGTGGACCGACATCAGCCACACGGACTGTGGCATCGGGGTTCTCGTGCAACCGGGCGAAACCCGGACCTTGTCAGGGAATCCAGCCTCCGAGTGCAACCCGCCGATCACGGTCGTCATCAAGAATATCGCGCGCGGCAACACCTACCCGGGCTCATGACCGCCAGGGCTGCTCCTCCCAGGCCCCAGGCACCCTCGGCTCCGTGGCCGCGGCCACCAACCGCCGCTTCACGGCCGCCTGCCGGAGCCCGTAGGTCCGCGGACCGTTTCGGACGTCCTGCGCCGTATGCTCGCCGAAGGCGAGCTCCACCTCGTTCGCGAAGGCAAGCCATCTCAGGAGGCGCTGTATACGAGGCGGGCTTCGCGCCACCGCTGAAGGTTGACAGCGAACCGCCACCGTCCCTACCATGAGGCCTCAACGGGGCGCGCTAAACGCCTGGCACCCGTTTCCGGCACCTCGTTTCCCCTTTCCTGGTCTCAGGCCGCCTCGGCGCGCAGCCGCAACCCCAGAGCCCGGGCCACCTTCAGGATCGTGGCAAAGCTTGGGTTGCCGTTCTCGCTGAGGGCCTTGTACAGGCTCTCCCGACTGAGCCCCGCATCCCTTGCGACCTGCGACATACCGCGAGCGCGCGCGATGTCACCCAGGGCGCGTGCAATCCCCGCGGCGGCGTCGGGAGCCTCGGTGAGCCACGCGTCGAGGTAGGCGGCCATCTCTGCAGGAGTCCGCAGTTGCTCCGCCACGTCGTAGGGAATAGTCTTGGTTTTCTTGGCCACGGTCTTTGACATTTCGAGGCTCCTACAGATTCTTGGCCAGCTCGATAGCCATCTTGATGTCCTTCTGCTGCGAGGACTTGTCACCACCTGCCAGCAGCACGATGAGGGCGCCACCTCGTTCGGTGTAGTAGACACGGTAGCCAGGACCGAAGTCGATCTTGAGCTCGCAGACACCATCCGTGAGGACCCGATGCTGCCCCGGGTTGCCGTGGACAAGCCGGTCAACACGAACCTGAATCCTCGCACGAGCTACGCGATCCGCTAGCCTGGATTTCCACGGCAAGTCATCAGCCTAACGGAACCCACCCCAAAAGGGCCGCGCCCTCAAGGAGGAGCCCCGGACCAGCGTTAGGCCGTTGGGTGCTCTGACAGCGGAACATGCCCGATCCCACCGGGGGCGTTTTAGCCCCTCAACGCTGGATAACTTGGAAAGAAGCTCCCTGCGTGGACGCCTATCAGAGCACCCCTCTGGATAACGTACGTCGGCCTCAAGATGCCAGTACTCGGCCCATGGGCTCCTGGCCAGCGTTATGCGAATTCTGACCCGTGGAAATCCAGGCTAGCGCATTAATCCAGTCTCGGTAGACTTCGGTCATCTCAACGCGTATATTACAGTGTAGCCTGCGGGCTACATTCCCGTCAAGCGCCGTGCCCCCCGAGGCGCCGTCGGCCCTCGTGAGACGGTGCCTTTAACTTGCCATCCCTGCCGAGGCTCATCCAAGCGCTTGGCACCCAGCCCTCGCTGGAGCAAGCCTGCCGAGCCCGTAGGGCGGTAGGAATTAGCCCGGGCCGTGAGGCCCGGGGCCAAAGATTCCCCTCGAATCCATGAGCCCCGGTAGGGGCGACAGGCTCTTCTTAGGCAATGATTCCTGCCGCCCCTGCGGGGCTTTGGATCGAATTGACACCACTTCCCCGGGCCTCACGGCCCGGGCTAATACCTGACGCCCTTACGGGCTGGCTCAGGAGACGCAGTAACCGCTATCATGTCGTCATGGCTGAGCTCCTGATCCGACATCTCGATGACGACGTGAAGACCAAACTTCAACATCGCGCACACCTTCACGGTCGCAGCACGGAAGAGGAAGTCCGCGAGATCCTCCGCGACGCGGTCAGAGACAAGAGCGGCACCCGCCAGCCCCTCGGCTCACGGATCGCTGCCCGCTTCGCCGGCTTGGGCCTCACGGAAGATGTTCCCGAGCTGCGAGGTGAACAGGCCCGGCCTGCCGACCTGGAGTCGTGACAGAGACGAGGGCGGGCTCTTACAGCGGCTCGATGTTCTGCCAGAGGTCAGCGGGTACGAAGCGGGAAAGATGGCCGACTTTGGTCGTCGCGATCAGCACGTCCGGTGCTTCGAGAACAATTGCCTGCGCGGCAAGAATGACGTCTCCATCGAGCGCTTTGTCCCCTGCGAGGTTGACCCTGTTGCCGCGCCCTTGCCCACAGCAGAGCCGCCTGACGCATAGCTGCTGTCGAAATCGGCAAGTAATGCAGCAGGCCAGCCAACGCGTCAAGTCGCTCGATTCCTGCTCCCT
>DASXJP010000379.1:0-15128 GCA_036497345.1 Thermoanaerobaculia bacterium | reverse complement strand
GAGCCGGTGACTGTAATCTCACAAAAAGACCTTGCATTACCGCTGTTCTCCCCCTCTCCCGGTGAGGGAGGGCGGGAGGGGACGGGAGAGGGGGCCGGGGGGTGAGGGTTCGGGGGATGATCGACCTCATCGCGGCCGCCTACCCGATCTGCCGCAGCATCACGGGCGACGGCGTCCGCCGCACGCTCAGGATGATTCAGGAGCGCATCCCGCTGGAGATCCGCGAGGTCCCCACCGGCACGCAGGTCTTCGACTGGACCGTGCCGAAGGAGTGGAACATCCGCGGCGCCTGGATCAAGGACCCCTCCGGACGCAAAGTAGTGGACTTTCAGGATTGCAATCTCCATGTCCTGGGCTACAGCGTGCCGGTCCATGAAAAGCTGCCTCTCGCGGAGCTGAAGGAGCACCTGTTCACCCTGCCGGACAAGCCCGATCTGATCCCCTACCGCACCTCCTACTACAAGGAAACCTGGGGATTCTGCCTGCGGCACCGCACTCTGGAATCCCTGCCGGAGGGGGAGTACGAGGTCCTGATCGATTCCACTCTCGCCGACGGCTCGCTCACCTACGGCGAATGCCTGCTGCCGGGGGATTCCGAGCGGGAGGTTCTGCTCTCGACCCACGTCTGCCATCCTTCGCTCTGCAATGACAACCTTTCCGGAATCGCGGTGACGACGGAGCTGGCCCGCGAGCTCCAGGCCCGTCCAAGGCGGCGGTATTCCTATCGGTTCCTGTTCATCCCGGGGACGATCGGCTCGATCACCTGGCTGGCGCTCAACGAGGTGAGGATCGATCACGGCCTGGTGGCCGCCAACCTTGGCGATCCGGGGAAGTTTCATTACAAGAAGAGCCGCCGAGGGAGCTCGGAGATCGATCGCGCCGTCCTCGCGGTCCTCGCATCCTCGGGCGCGCCGTTCGGCGTCGAGGAGTTCGTCCCCTTCGGCTACGACGAGCGGCAATACTGCTCGCCGGGTTTCAACCTCGCGGTGGGCTCGCTGACGCGGACGCCGTACGGCCGCTATCCCGAATACCACACCTCGGCGGACAACCTCGATTTCGTCAAGCCGGAGGCGCTGGAGGGCTCGCTGCGCACCTATCTCGCGGTGATGGACGTGCTGGAAGGGAACCGCCGCTATCGGAATCTCAATCCCAAGTGCGAGCCCCAGCTCGGCCGCCGGGGGCTCTATCGCACCATCGGCGGCGACGAAGCCGGCCGCGCGCGCGAGCTGGCCCTCCTCTGGGTGCTGAATCTCTCGGACGGGGAGAACGATCTGCTCGACATCGCCGAGAGGTCGGGCATGAGCTTCGCGGCGATCCGCGAGGCGGCCGACGCGTTGCTGGTGGTCGGGTTGTTGGAGGAGGTGCCATGAGAGGCAAGGTGGCGGTGATCACAGGCGCCAGCGGCGGAATCGGCGAGGCGATCGCCATCCAACTGGCCCGCCAGGGGGCGCGGCTGATGCTGAGCGGCCGGAGCGCCGAAAAGCTCGACCTCGTGGCGGAGCGGGCCCGCGATCTCTCGCCGGGCGTCGAGACCTTCGCGGCCGATCTGGCGGAGGACGATCAGGTCCGCGCCCTGGCCGAACGGGCCCTCGCGGCCTTCGGTGGAGTGGACGTCCTGATCCACAGCATCGGCCTCTTCGTGGGTGGCTCGCTCGCGACCACCTCCGTGGAGGACCTCGACCGGCAATACCGGATCAACGTCCACGCTCCGTACCTCCTGACGCAGGTGCTCCTGCCGTCGCTCCTCGCCCGCCAGGGGCAGGTCGTCTTCGTGAATTCCGGAGCCGGCGCCAACCCGGCCCGCGCCGGCTGGGTCGCCTACGCGGCCTCCAAGCACGCCCTGCGCGCCGTGGCGGACGGCCTGCGCGAGGAGGTCAACAAGCAGGGGGTGCGGGTGCTGACGGTTTTTCCCGGCCGCACCGCCACCGCCATGCAGGAGGAGGTACACCGCTTCGAGGGGAGGCCCTACGATCCCGAGCGCTTCCTCCAGCCCGGCGACGTGGCCGCGATGGTTCTGAGTGCCCTGGCCCTGCCGCGCACGGCCGAGGTGACGGACATCCATGTCCGGCCGATGCGGGGGGTTTAGCCGCTCAAAGGTATACTTACCCTATGGCAATCCCGCTGCTGAAGGACGTCCCGCTCGCCCCCTCCGACGATCTGGGACCCTACCGCCGTAAGGACTACGAGGCCTTGCCGGATCAGCCTCGTTGCGAGCTGATCTACGGGAGGTTCTATTTGAGCCCCAGCCCCTCGCCTCTTCATCAGACTGTCGTCGGAGTGCTGTTCGAGAAGCTTCGCCGGGCCGTCCGCAAGATTGGCGGTTGGGCCTTCGTGGCTCCTCTCGACGTCTATCTGACCGAGCACTCGGCCGTCCAACCCGACGTCTTCTATGTCTCCCCCGCGCGCAGAGGCATCATCCAGAGCCGGATCGAAGGGGCTCCCGACCTGTTGATCGAGGTGCTCTCCTCGGGCACGGCGCGCAATGACCGCGGCGATAAGCTCCGGCTCTACGCGGAGCACGACGTCCGGGAGTACTGGATCGTCGACCCCTACGAGCGGCAGATCGAATTCCTGCGCAATGAAGGGGGGCGGCTCGTGGTCACACCGAAAGGCTCCGAATACCGTTCCCAGGACTTTCCCGGGATCCGGCTGAACCTGATCGAGCTCTGGCAGGAGGTCGCTGAGGGGCTCCCGAACGGCTAGGCCCGGGCCATGAAACAGGTCCAACAAGCCGCCCAGGCCGTCCTCCAGCAGCTCGAGACGGTCATCTACGGCAAGCGGCCGGTGCTCGAGCTGGTGCTCGCCTGCCTGCTCGCCGAGGGGCACCTCCTGCTGGAGGACGTCCCCGGCACGGCCAAGACGCTGCTCGCCAAGACCCTGGCGCGCACGCTCGGCGGCGGGTTCCGCCGGCTCCAGTGCACGCCCGACCTGCTGCCGGGGGACGTCACCGGGTCGAGCGTCTTCAATCAGAAGACGGGCAACTTCGAGTTTCACCCCGGCCCCGTCTTCACCCAGATCCTGCTGGCGGACGAGATCAACCGCGCCACTCCGCGCGCCCAGGCCGCCCTCCTCGAGTGCATGGCCGAGCGGCAGGTGAGCGTCGACAACCGGACCTATCCGCTCAAGCGGCCGTTCTTCGTCATCGCCACCCAGAACCCCATCGAGCACGAGGGGACCTTCCCGCTGCCCGAGGCGCAGCTCGACCGCTTCCTGATGCGCCTGTCGATCGGCTATCCCAACCCGCAGGCCGAGGAGCAGATGCTGGTGCGGGGGGAGAAGGGCGATCCCCTCGAAGGGGTGGCCCAGGTGCTGAGCCTGGAGGCGCTGGCGCAGCTCCAGGACGAGGTCCGCGAGGTGCACGTCCATCCGGAGGTGCGGCGCTACGTCATCCAGGTGATCACGGCCACCCGCAACGCCCGCGAGCTGGTGCTGGGAGCGGGTCCCCGCGCCACCCAGGGGCTCTACCGGGCCTGCCAGGCGTGGGCGGCCATGGCGGGCCGGAATTTCGTGCTGCCGGACGACGTCAAGCGCCTCTATCCCGCGATGCTGTACCACCGGGTGATCCTCGGCACCGAGGGGCGGCTCTCCAAGCGTAGCGCGCAGCAGGTGGTGGACCAGGCGGTCGGTCTGGTGCCGGCCCCTATCGTCGATTCCGGCTCGGTCGTGGGCCGTCCCGTCGCGGGATGATCATTCCAGCCAGACCTGAGGTCCGGCGCGAGGTCCGCGGCCTGCGACGCCGGCAGCTTCTCCTCTGGGCCACGGCCCTGGGCGTGATCGGCCTGCTCGTCTCCCTGTTCTCCGCCGGCTTCTTCCTCTACGCCGCCGTGGTGACCGCGGCGGTGCTGGGCCTCGCGGCCTTCCTGCCCGCCGCCAGCCTGATGGGCCTGGAGGTGCGCCGGAGCCTCGCCGAATCGGAGATCGAGCTGGGCGAGGTGGTGGAGTCGCGGCTGGTGCTGCACAACCGCAAGGGGCTTCCGGCCCCCTGGCTCTTCTGGCGCGAGGCGATCGATCCCGGCCTCGACGCCGAGGGGGTGACCTGCGGCTTCCAGACCCTGGGGAGCGAGCGGACGATGCACACCGCCTGCCGCCTCCACAGCACCCGGCGCGGGCTGTTCCGAGTGGGGCCGGCGGTGATCGAGGCGAGCGACCCCTTCGGGCTGGTGAAGCGGTTCCGGGTGGACCCCGAGGTGCGCTTCATCACCGTGCTGCCCCGCGCCGTGCCGCTGGGACAGGGTTGGCCGCTCGGCCACCGGCCCATCCACGAGATCCCCCGCCAGCGGAGCCCGTTCGAGGACCCGGCGCGCTTCCTGGGCGTGCGCGACTACCGTCCGGGGGACGGCCTGCGGCGCATCCACTGGCGGGCCACCGCGCGCACCGGCGTCCTCCAGGTGAAGCTCTTCGAGCCCACGGTGCTCGAAGGGGTGCTCCTGGCGGTGGAGATGGGCAAGGCGGCGTATCCACGCGCGCCGGAGGAGACCGGGTCCGATCCCGGCGTCGAGCTCGCCGTGACCACCGCGGCCTCGATCGCCGATCTGGTGCTCGCCGGCGGCCAGTCCGTGGGGCTGATCTCGAACGGCGGCGACGCGGCCGAGCGGTTCCCCGCCGATTGGACGGGCGGCAGCTTCCGCCGCTTCGAGGACGCCCTGGAGGACGCCGAGGCCCGCCGCCGGATGCCCGCCTTCCGGCCGCTGGAGGTCGAGCCGGGTCGCGGCGCCTGGCAGCGCGACCGCCTCCGCTCCGCTCTGGCGCGGCTCACCCTGGCGCCCGGCCTCACCCTCCCCGAGCTGCTCGTGGCCGAGGCCCCACGCCTGCCGCGCTCGCTGGTGCTGCTGGTGATCACCCCCGACCTCGGCCACGAGCTGGGCGGCGCGCTCGCCGGCCTGAAACGCTCCGGGTTCGACGTCGCCGTGGTCTGGATCCAGACCACCGGGCCGGGAACGGTCGCCACCAGCCTGCTGGAAGGGGTCCCTGTCCACGTTGTGGGGAACGAGGCGGATCTCGAGCAGATGGGAGCGCAGAGCCTGTGATCGCCTCCGGACAGCCGCTCGACGACGACCTGTTCACGTTCCTTACCCATCACGTGGTGGTGCCGGCGGCGGTGATCGCCATGGTCGCCTCGCTGCTCTGGTACCTGGTGGACGTCCGCTCGGCGTTCCTGGGTGGCGGGCCGCAGCTCAAGTGGATCGGCTTCTGCTTCGCCGTGGCGACCGTGCTGATCGAGCGCTACGGCCACTCCCAGGGGGACCGCGAGCTCCAGGGGTGCTACACGGCGGCCCTGGGGATCGCCACCATCATGGTGATGCTGGCCGAGCCCTGGGAGAGCCGCTCCGTGGGCTTCGGCGAGAAGCTGGCCAATCTGCTCATCATCGCGGCCGTCTGGCGCTTCGCCACCAAAGTGACGCAAGGATTGAGCCCCGAGGAGGGGCGCCCTGTCCGGACCAGCCTGCGCCTCTACGGCCTGGAGCGCCTCCGCGTCGAGGCCTGGCAGAAGGAGAAGGCGGCGCAGACGGGAATCCAGCCGCCGGAGAAAAAAGCCCCGCCGGCCCCGCCGCCCAATCCGGCCCTGTCCGTGGCCCGCCTGGCCGCGCTCGCCCTCCTGGGCTTCGCGTTGGGCGAGCCGGTCCTGCTCAACGCCGCTCCGCAGACGGGAATCCGGGCGCTGGCGGCGGTGGTGATCTTCCTGTTCTCGACCGGCATCGTGCTCGCCGCCGGCTCCTCGCTCGACTCGCTCCGTCGCGCCGAATGGGCGGGAGGCCAGGTCTCGCCGCTGCTGGTCCCAGGTCGCCTGGTCCTGGCGGGCGGGCTCCTCGTCCTGGTGCTCGCCGCCGCTCTGGCCGTGCCGGGGCTCCAGTTTCAGGGCACAGGCCGGCTCCGGCCGCCGGTGGCTCGCGGCGAGGGAGCGGAGGCGGATCGTGGATATCAGGAAGCCGATCGGGCAGGGAACCTCCAGACGCGCCCTCCCGAGGAGGGACCCTCCCGGCGAGGATCGCGATCCGATCAGGCGCGAGAGCGGGGAGAGCACGACGCGCGGGACGCGGCCGCGGCGCTGACCGGGCCCGCCGCGGCCCTGGTCCGGACGCTGGCCACCATGGGGAAATGGCTGCTCGTTCCGCTGATCCTGGCCCTCGCGCTCGCCGGTCTCTGGGCCCTCGTCCAGCTCTGGCCTCAGCTCGCGGGGTGGCGGGCCAGGATGCTCGACCGCTGGCGGAATCTCCTGCGCCGGTTCGCCGGGCTGTTCAAATATCGTCCCAGGCCGGCCCGGAAGGTCGATCCTCTGGCGAACCTGGAGGCCCTGGCGCTCCTGCCGCCCCGGGAAGCGGTCCTGGCGGCCTATCTCCGCTTTCTGGACTTCCTGGCGAGCCTGGGGGCGCCACGGCCGGCGAAATCCACCCCGTACGAGGTCCTCCACGGCCTGCCGGCCAGCCTGCGCTATCTCGAAGATCCGGCGCGCACCCTGACCGAGCTCTACGTCCAGGCCGCCTACGCCGCCGAGCCGGTCGAGCACGACGCCGGCCGGCGGGCGATCGTCACGCTGAAGGGGATGCGGGAGCTGCGTCCGGCCGGGGCGTGACCTCGATTCCCGACGTGCACAGCACTCGGCTGCCGCTGGGGATGTCCCGCGTCACGATGGCGTTGACGCCGATGAAGACGTCGTCCCCGATCGTCACCTCCCCGATGATCTTGGCCCCCGCGCCGATGAACACGTTGTCGCCGATCACCGGCATCTTCTCGATCCGGCCGGGGTTCGGCGAGCCGATCGTCACGCCGTGGAGGAGGATGGCGTTCCGGCCGATCCGCGCCCAGCCGCCCACCACCAGCCCCGTGCCGTGACTGATCAGCAGGCCCGGGCCGATCACGGCGCCCGGGGAGATGTCCACGCCGGTGAGGAATTGGCTGTAGCGGGCGAAGAGGGGCCCCAGCACCGGCACCCGCCGGCTCTTGAACCAGTGGGCGATCCGATAGAGCACCACCGCCTGGTAGCCGGTCTCGAACAGCAGCGATTCGATCACGTACCAGGGGAACGCCTTGCTCTTGATCATCTTCAGCCGGCGGGTGTCCTCCTTCAGGTTATCGAGCATTGGGCAGCACCTCGATGGAAATGCGCTGGGTCTTGCCGCCATTCTTCTGCGCGAACCAGGAGACCGTCTCGAGCACCGGATCGAGCTCCAGCACGTACCGCCCCGGCGCCGGCGGCGCGAGCACCTTCTGCTGCACGCTCACCCGTCCGCCCGGCGGCACCGGCCAGGGCATGGGGGTGCGCAGGCCGTCCTCGACGATCTGCTTGCCGCTCTCGTCCAGCCAATGGTAGGCGAGGTTCACGCGCGCCACCCCCTCCGCCGTCCATGGATAGCGGCTGCGGTTGAACAGGCGCGTGATCACCATGAACGGCTCGCCGGCCCGGACCTGCCGCGGCGCCACGGTGTTCCCCCACTGGAGCTCGTAGACGTCGGCGTCCAGGAGCTCGCCCTTGCCGAGGTAGGCGAGGGAGACCCCGGTGAAGAAATTCTCCTGCGTCTTCTCGTCCTGGGCGAAGGTGGGGCAGTGGTTGGGCGGATATTGCCGCACCCAGTGCTGGACGGCGCCGGTCTTCGAGGTCACGATCATCCTGTAGACCCAGAACGTGGCCCACTTCTGCCGCCGCACCCGGAACGGCTCGCCGGGATCGAGCCGCACCCGCCGCGTCTCCTCGCCGCCGAAATCCATCACCTCGCGGGCCTTGCCCATCCGGATCTCGACGTGGTTTCCCGGCGCGAGGTTGGTCACCTGGAACACGGCCTTGGGGATCGCACGCGTGCCGATGAAGTAGAGCTCGACCTGATTGGCGCCGCCCACCCACATCTGCTCCCCCTGCGGCACGAAGACGTCCTTCCGCCCCACCACGCGCAGGTCCCCGAGCTGCACCCGCTCGTAGCCGGGCACGTTGCGCAGCGAGAGCTCCAGGGGGAGGAAGTGGAACGGCAGGCCCCGCACGTGCGCCTGGAGCGTCGGCTCGGGGACCACGGCGCCGAACGGAGTGAAGAGCAGGGGAGCCAGGAACAGCCCGGCGATGACGTGCCCCACCAGGAGAAGCCGCGGCGGCCGGATCTCGGTCACCAGAAAGAGGAACGCCGGGATGGCCGTGATGAAGTAGCGGTTGCCCACGAAGCCGCCGCCCCCCTGCCAGTTCCAGGCGATGAAGGTCAGGAAATAGAGCGCGATGGCGGTCACCGCCGCCAGCAGCACCCACCGCTCCCCGGCCCGGCGCCGGCCGTGCAGGAGAAAGAAGACCACGGCCAACGCGGCGAACGGCGTGTAGATCAGCATCCCCGTATGCCGCCCCACCAGGAAATAGACGATGTTCTCGGCCTCCTCGTAGAGGGTCACGTCCAGAGGCCGGAAGAGCCACGTCCAGTGATTCCCGGTGGTTGAATTGGGCACTGCCGCGACAGGCTCCCCGCCGCCGCCGCTCCCGCCGCCGCCCGCCCGGGCCTTGACCACCTCGGGGTTGATCGGCACCTTGCCCGGCTCGCAGAGCGTCACCCCCTGCCGGCCGCCGGACCCGAGATAGGGCGAGAGATGGCCGGTCAGCCGCCAGGAGATCCCGGCGATGACCGCCATGCTCAGCACCGCGCCCGCTATCCAGACGCCGAGCGTCCGCCAGCGGCGGTCCCGGAGGTAGGCCCAGAGCGGGGCGAGACCCACCGCCGCGAACATCGGCTTGTCGTAGACGGCGAGCGCCAGGACGCCGCCGGAGAGGAGGGCGAAGAGCCATTCGCGGCGGCGGTCGGGGAGGCCGGTCTCGTCGATGCGCGGCAGGCCGAAGAACAGGCAGGCCGCGATCGAGAACATGTTGAAGACCTCGGGCTGGATCCAGAACACGTACGAGAAGCCGACGCTCAGCAGGAAGAACGACGCCGCGAACAGGGCCGCCAGCCCGGGCGGGTTGTACCGGCGGAGGTAGAGATACCCCATCCACATCATCGCCATGGTCAGCGCCATGTTGAAGAACAGCATGCCGTTGGCGCCAGCCAGCCGGGCGAAGGGGGCCCCGCACAGCGAATAGATATAGGGCTTGGCGTAATAGACCGTGTGCCACCCGTCGTCGGACATCACGATCATGTTGTTGACCGGCCCGAAGGGGAACTCCTGGAAGGCGCGGTCGACGTCCCGCGGCTCGACCCGCAGGTTGTGGTCATAGGCGAGGCTCTGCGCGGCGAGATAGTAGGCCGCCTCGTCCGCCTTGAGGTGGGGCGGCAGCCCCGGCTTGCCGAGGGTCAGCGGAAACAGCAGGAAGAACGCCGTGACCGCCGCGAGGGCCAGATTGACAGTGCGGCTCACGGCGGGGCAGTCTAGCGCAGGTCCGGGCAGGACCATAGTAGAATGAGGGACATGGAGCCGATCCACGATCCCAAGGTCCTGGCCCGGGTACGCCTGATGTTCGACCTCTACGAGGCCGCCGAGGCGATGATGAGGCAGAACCTCCGCCGCTGGTTCCCCCAGGAGAACGAGGATCTGATCGAGCGCCGCCTGCGGGCTTGGCTGCGCAAGGACCCCAACTACAGCCGCACCCCTTTTGAGGCCGATGTTCCGGGCCGATCCCATTCCCATTGATTCGACTCGCCAGAGCTTTGGTTCGGGTAGAGGCTGACCTCTCAGCGCTTGGCCTCCGCTGGGCTGCCATCGGCGGGTTGGCCGTGGCCGCTCGGGCGGAGCCCAGGACGACCAGAGATCTCGACATGGCGATCGCCGTAGCCGGAGACCGTGAAGCGGAAGAGATCATCCGGGCTTTACGTGGACGAGGCTATCGCGAGGCATCGACCCGGGCCGTGATGGAACAGAAGGACGTTGGCCGTCTGGCGACGGTCCGGTTTCTGGTTCCTGAAGGCGAAGCCGCTGAGGACGAGGAGGAGGATGGGTTGATCGTGGATCTCATGTTCGCCTCCTCCGGAGTGGAGCCTGAGATCGTGGCGGCCTCCGAGAGAATGATGGTCATGCAGGAGCTCGTCGTTCCCATCGTGAGAACCGGACACCTCTTTGCGCTCAAGGTTCTGGCCGGACGTCCCAAGGATCTGCAGGACTGCCAGTTCCTGTGGAGGCGCATGGGACCGGAGGATCTCCAGGAGGCGCGAGAGACTCTGGAGCTGATCAACCTGCGGGGATTCCATCGGGGGAAGGATCTGGATGCCGAATTCGCCCGGATCCTGGATCTGGCGAGCGGACCCGACCTCTGATTGACCCCCCTCCCGCCTCCTCCATATACTCTCCTTGCAGAATCTTCCATCCGACCCCCACGTCCGTTTTCCGCGAGGGATATCCCATGAGCACCATCTACTTCGACACGCACCTCGGGGATGAGGAACGCCGCCGCCGCCTCTACTCCGGGGACGTCTTCGTCTATTCGCCGCGCCCCAGCACCAGGGCTCTCGCCGAATTCGCGCGCTCGCTGATCGAGGACGCTTTCGCGCCTCTCGACCCCGTGCACGCCCAGGACAGCCTCCCTGTCGAGAAGTTCGTCGAGGTCGTCGGCCCCTTGAAGCCCCGGTTCATCCATCATCCGCGCACCAAGGAGCTGCTTCTGGAGCTGCTCCGGGATGTCGGGTGCGACATGGAGGAGACCTACTTCGACGTTCCCCGCATGCGGGTCGCCACCAGCGGCGGGTATCTCACGGCGGGCGTCGCCTACGTGCTCCATCCGCACCGCGACATCTGGTACGCCTCGCCGCCGTGCCAGCTCAACTGGTGGCTGCCGGTCTATCCGTTCGAGTCGGAGAGCTCGTTCGCGTTCCACCAGAGGTACTGGGACCAGCCGGTGAAGAACTCCTCGCACGAGTACAACCACTACGAGTGGAACAAGACCGGCCGGGCGAGCTCCGCCAAGGAGGTCAAGGCCGACACCCGCAAGCAGCCGAAGCCGCAGGAGCCGCTGGAGCTGGAGCCCGAATTCCGCGTCGTGGTGCCGCCGGGCGGCCTGATCCTCTTCTCCGGCGCCCATCTGCACTCGACGGTGCCCAACACCTCGGGGCGCTCCCGCTTCAGCATCGACTTCCGCACCGCCCATCTCGACGAGCTGAGGACCCTGGGCGGCGCGCCGAGCATCGACCGCGAGTGCACGGGGACCACCCTCTTCGAGCTGCGCCGGGCCTCGGACCTCGCTCCCGTGCCGGAGGAGGTCATCCGTCTCTACGATCCGAATCCGCCGGAGGACCGCGAGGGGTTGGTCTACAAGCCTCCGGTGGAGGCGGTGCCGGCCGGCGGGATGTAGTTAGAATAGGGACTCCAGGGACGGCAGGGACTCCAGGGACAAGAAAGAATCCTGTCCCTGCTGTCTCTGGAGTCCCTGAAGTCCCTTTTCGAAGGCTTCCTACGAGAGGGCCGGCGGCGGAGGGATCTCCGCCTTCAGCCCCGCCCGGATCCCCTTCAGCTTGGCCACCACCGCCGCCTGGTTCCCCTTGCGCCGCTCGCGGAGCCAGGCGACGGGGAAGGCGGCGGCGTTGAAGGCGAGGTAGGTGAGCCAGTTCCAGGGCCGGGCGTAGCGCCGCACGTAGATCGCTCCGCTGCGGCCGAGCTGGAAGTTCCGATTCGGGCTGTAGCCGCCGGTCGTGTAGGCCACCATGTGGTAGAGCACGGCCTGGTGCGCGTACAGGCAGCGGAAGCCGCGGCGCCGGACCCGGGTGCAGAAATCGGCGTCGTCCACGCAGATGTAGAAGAAGTCGTCCCACATCCCGGCGGCCTCGGCGGCGGCGCGGCGGATCAGGATGGCGCAGCCGTTGACGTAGTCCACCTCGGCGTCCCGGTCGTACTGCCCCTGGTCGATCTCCCCGTAGCCGCGCTCGCGGGTGATCGACTCCCGGAAGCGCAGGATGCCCCCCGCCGACCAGAGCCGCCGGCGGTCGCCGTGGAAGTAGCACTTGGGGCCCACGCAGCCGACGTCCGGCGCCGACTCGGCCGCCCGCACCAGCTCGGTCAGCATGTCCGGCTCGACCTCGATGTCGTTGTTGAGCAGGAGCACGTAGTCGTAGCCGTTCTCGAAGGCCCAGCGGAAGCCCGCGGCGTAGCCGGAGGAGCTCCCCCGGTTGACCTCCACCCGCACCTGCCTGAGATCGGGACACGCCGCGGCGAGCGCCTCGGGAGAGCCGTCCGTGGAGGCGTTGTCGAGCACCACGAGGTCGAAATCGGGATAGGTCATCTTCCGCAGGCTCGCGACGGCCTGCAGGGTGATCTCCTTGCCGTTGTAGTTGATGACGACGGCGGCGACGCGGGGGAGGGCGGCGGGCATCGGGGAGGGCTCAGTGGAGCTCACGCAGGAAATCCTCAAGGCTGATTTCCGCGTCTCGCAGCGCTCCTTTCAAAGTGAAGCGGTCGACCTCAGGATGATAGGGAAATACGATGATCCTGCCGTCGGCATGACGCATCTTGACGTGGCTGCCCTTACGGTGGATCTCAACAAAGCCGAGGCGTTCGAGAGCGGAAAGGACCTGCCGTCCTGAGAGGAGGGGTAGCCTCACAGAGTCAGCTCGACGACTTCTTGTCCTTCGTTCTCTTTCAGGTCCTCGGGATCGGGCTCGAGGTATAGCTCAATCGCCTCCCGGAGGTTGCGGAGAGCCTCTTCGCGAGTTTTTCCCTGAGACCAGCAGCTTTTCAGGGAGGGACTGTGGGCGACGAAATACCCATCCTCGCCCTTCTGGAGAACGACCTTGATTCCCATAGACGGGATTATCTCAGCTCAAGAGACGATTCGCCACCTGATACCATCCCCCCGCCATGCTCCGCCGCCTCGCCGCCCGCCTCCTCCTGCTGGGCTTCAGCCTCGGCGCCGGCCTCCTGATCGCCGAGGTGGCGGTGCGGCTGGTGCGTCCCCAGGCGGTGATGACCGTCTCGCGCGGGCTCTACGTGCCGGACCCGCCGCGCCGCTACCGGCTCCAGCCGGGATTCCAGGGGACGGTCTCCAACCGGGTGGAATTCGACACCCGGGTCTCCATCAACCGGGAGGGGCTGCGCGGGCCGGAGATCGGACCGAAAGCCTCGGGCACGCTCCGGGTCCTGGTCCTCGGCGACTCCTTCGCCTTCGGCGTGGGGGCTCAAGGTGACGAGACCTATCCGGCCCGGCTCCAGGAGATCCTGCGCTCCCGGGGCATCCGCGCCGAGGTGCTCAACGCGGGCGCTCCCGGCTACGGCGTTCCGGACGAGACCGCCTGGTTCGAGCGCTGGGGCAGGCCGCTCGCTCCGGACGTCGTCCTGGTGACGGTCTTCATCGGCAACGACCTCCAGGACGCGGTGCCCGGACCCAAGCCGATGGCGGTGGACGGCGCCCTGTTCATGCCGGGCGAGAAGGCGGGGAGACTCTCCCGCTGGCTCTACTACCACTCCCAGCTCTTCGTGCTGATCAAGAATTCCTCCCTCGGCGCCTCCCTCCGCCGCCTCCTCGGCCGCCCGGAGCCGCTGGAGACCCGCCAGCAGCGGGAGGAATTCGACCTTTACGCGAAGGCGGGGACCTCCGAGAGGGTCCGCCAGGGCGCGGCGGAGACGGAGCGCGCCGTGGCCGCGCTGGCGGCGGACGCCGGCGGGGCGCGCGTCCTGGCGGTGATCATCCCCTCGCTGATCCAGGTCGACCCCCAACGCTGGCAGGCCAACCTCCAGCGCTTCGGCCTCGATCCCGCCCGCTACGACCTTACCCATCCCAACGAGATCTTCCGGGGGATCTTCGCCCGCCACGGCATCCCCGTCGTCGATCTGACCGCGCCCTTTTCCCAGGCTCTTGCCCGGGGGCAGAAAATCTATTACTCGATCGACCAGCACCTCACGCCGGCCGGATACCGGCTGGCGGCGGAGAGGATCGGCGGGGAATTGAGCTCCCCCGCTCATCCAAACCGGCCGGCCCCACCGTAGGATAGGGATGTAATCCCATTCTCAGAGGAGGGATGTCCCATGCCCTACGTTCTCGTGGTTCACAAGGTGCAGGACTATGACCGCTGGCGCCCCTATTTCGATTCCGACGTGCCGCGGCAGCGGGAGGCGGGCCTGACGGTGCGCCACGTCCTGCGCGGCGCCGACGATCCCCAGGAGGTCGTGGTGCTCTTCGAGGCCGAGGACCTCGGCCGCGCCCGCGCGCTCGCCGGCTCCGAGGAGCTGCGCAAGATCATGCAGGAGGCGGGAGTCCTCGGCCCGCCCGACATGCATTTCCTCGAGACGCCGGGAGCCTGATTCCGTCAGCTCGGGCAGGTGCTGGTGTGGATCTCGCGCGTCAGCTCCTCGATGCGCGCGGTCAGCTCCCGGGTGATCCGGGTCAGCTCGGTGTTCTGCTCCAGAAGCGCCAGGACCTGCTCCTGCTGGCGCGCCGCCAGAGCCTGCCGCTCGACGCTGGCGGCGGCCAGCGCCTCGCGATGCTGGGCGTCCGCTTCGGAGAGCGCCTTGTCGCGGTCCGCCTGCCGCGTCTGGGCCAGGAGGATCAGTGGCGCCGCGTAGGCCGCCTGGGTGCTGAACGCCAGGTTGAGCAGGATGAATGGGTAGGGATCGAAATGCGCCAGCCCCCAGACGTTGAACGCGATCCAGACGCCGACGAGCACGCTCTGGAGGACCAGGAAGACGGGCGTGCCGAAGAAGCGCGCGAAGCTCTCCGCCTTCTGGCCGAACCAGTCGCTGCCGAAGACCGCCGTCAGGTGGAGGTGGGGGGCGTGGAAGCGGAGATGATGCTCGGGGCTCTGCGGCGAGCCGGCGGCCTGCGCGGATGGATCCGAAGACATGGGGGCTCCTCCTGGGCTTTGAAGGGCGGTCGCGCCTTGCAGGCGATGCTACCAGGAGGCGCCGCCTCTTGGGCGGGGTCTATGCTGGTGGGTAGATCCGCCTGTAGTGCGCGCGGCAGTACAGCAGACAGTGGCGGCACGGAAACGTCGTCCGTCTCTTTGGGGGAGCCTAGCTCCACCTGCCTGGATGGCGAGGCTCTCTGTAGATTGACATCGCTTACCGCCCCGCCACCCGCAGCGGGAACCGGCCCACCGAGACCGGCGCCCCGCTCCTGGGCAGCCCCTCGACCTCCAGGCGATACGCGCCGGGGGGGAGGGAGGTCGAGTGGACGGCGATCAGGAGGGCGCCGAGGTCGTTGAGGGCGAGGCCGGAGGATTGGAAGATGGTGGCGCCGCCCTCGTTCGCGA
>DASXJP010000378.1:0-18805 GCA_036497345.1 Thermoanaerobaculia bacterium | reverse complement strand
CAACAAGAGGAAAGCACGTCTTCATGGCCTTTTGCAAGCACGTCTTCCAGCAAAAAGGGCCCCTTAAGCGATCACGGATGGTGAAGCTTATATGTGTCCCTGCCGTTCGCAGCCGGAGGGCAAAGTCAAAGCAGATAGAATTCAACACGCTGGCGGCGACTTCAGCCGGCACTCCCTCGACTAGTCCCCCTGAAAGCGTGTGGGCGCCCGCCGAGTGTCCAGGCAACACCGCGGCAATACACGTCCGCTCGTTGGTGTTGCTAGCGGTCTCACGGTAAACAAGCAGTGGTTCGGCGGATGGTTTCTTGCCGTACTTGCGCTCGGCGGCCTCAATGGAAAGCCACCAGCGGATTGGCTTAATGCCAACCAAAAACTGGTCGATGTGCTTGCCCTCGAAGACCGGCCAGAAACCGGCCGAGCGCATGCGCTTCAGGGTTTCCTCGTCTGTCGAAGGCTCATCCCCGAGCACAGATTTAGGTGTATAGAGCTTCCCGGTCGAAGGATCAGTCCACAGATCTCGATCCCATGTTGTGTTGTACAGGCCGTTGTGCGCCAGATAATCGAAAAGCTTTGTATTCCAAGATCCCTCGTCGGTCGGTGGCGACCCTATGGTTGGTCGCCCAGCGTGCATCTTGGCGATCATCTGAAAGTCGCGCGGGTTTCGGTACTCAAGAAACGCGAGAGTCCCGGGAGAGTATTGTTGAATGTCCTCGCGAGAAAGGCGGACGAGCCAAGGTTTTTCGCCGGGCGCGACCAGTTCCTCGGGATCGTGACGCATGAAGGCTGCGGCGAAGGGTTCGGGAGGGACACTTCTGCGGAAGACGAGGTTCACAAACTTGTAGCTGGCGTGAATCGGGAAAAGCCTCCGCCGGTTCTCGAAAGCATAGAATCGCTCAACTCTGGCTTGCGTCAAGAGGAGACGCCTGAGACCGATGCAAGCATCCCCGTTGTAAAGAATGGATGGCACAATCATTCCTACAGCACCACGCTCGGCCACAAGTCTTGCTGCACGGTCGACGAAGTACTTCGAAAGGTCGACACGAGACAAATGTGAGGCCGCTTCCGAATAGGGAAAGTCGGCTGTATTCCTCAAAAATGCCCGGATACGCTCCAAGTGATCTGCGTAAAGCTCGAAGCGAGAGCGCAGATCGGAGTTCTTCTCTTCCAACTCGGCGATTCGGTCATCGAGCTCCTTACCCCGAAGCCCGCGGACCAAAATGTCGTGCGTTGAGTAAAACTCGATCTTCTTGGGCCGGACCTCATCCCAGGGAGGGTTGCCGAGCACGGCGTCAAACCCGGGACGCTCCGTAGCGAGGAAGACCTCCGGGAATTGGAGCTCCCAATGGAAAAAGCGATAGCGCGTCCGAAGGTCCTCGAAGGCAGACCACCACGAATGGCTGCGAGCCGATCGCTCGAGCGCCTTGGGATCAGTGAGCAGATGCACGAGACCTTTCCAGTCCCGCCAGATCTCCGGAACAAAGAGTGCTGCAGAGCGTAGATCGAACAGCAGCCGGGCGCCACCGAGCGCCTTCTCGGCTTCCAGGCGCCGGTCTTCCTTGTACCGCCACTCGCCAGGACTCTCGGGCTGGATTCCTCCACTCGCCAGGTCCTCCGGCGAAGCCTGGTCGATCAGCAGGCGGAGCCGTTGCGCCTTCTTCAGCGACTCGTCGAGACCTGCCATCGCGGCCCGGAAGTCCTGGCGGAGCCGCTCGGCGAAGGCGTCTTTCTGACGTTGGTCGCCCTTGGTGACCGGAGGCGCATCGAGGTGGTCGAGCCACGATCCGAGCAGGCTGTTTCCAAGCCGGACGTGATGCTCGAAGTACGTCAGAGGGCGGTCGCCGGCAGCGGATTCAATCCAGAGCGCCACGTGCGCGAGGGTGACCGCCGTCGGATTCAGGTCGACACCGAACAGGCAGCGCTCCGCGATCCTCCGCTTGCACCAGGCCCGCGCTTCCGAAGCGGCGGCGCGAGCCTCCTCGTCCGGCACATTGCAACCGGCATCCCACCCCAGACCGGTGGTGCTTTGGAAGTCCGGAGGAGCTTTGCCTCCATGCTCGCGGACATAGGCGCGGTGCAGCTCCATACCCAGATAGCGCATCGCCTCCACGAGGAAGTGACCGCTGCCACAGGCGGGATCGAGCACTCGCAACCTCTCGATCTGCGCGGAGCTCTTTCCTTCAGCAACCGGCCCGAGCGCGTGACGGACCAGATCCTGAACCAGAAGGCGAGGCGTGTAGAAGGAACCCGAGCCTTTCCGGCCCGGGCCTGGGACGAAGTGAAAGTCGCCCCTCTCGAAGCGGCGGGCCAGGCGCGCCACACCGCCCTTTTTGAGCCCTTTTTCGGAGTCCTCGGACTCACCGCCCGGCTCCTCCTCTTCTTCCTCTTCCTCCTCCTCTTCCTCCGTCTCTTCTTCCAGCTCTTCGTCGTCCTCGATCTCCCCCTCGGGATGGAACCGTTCGACCGGCGTGCCGGCGACCCATTCGAGGGGGCCCCGAAGAGTAAGACTCTTGGCCTCGCACAGGCGCACGGCCTCTTCGGGTGAGAGAGTGAAGAGGCGGCCCTGGACGTGGATCTCGAGCATTGGCCCCTGGGCCACCCGGGGCTCGAATTCGAGCAAGCCCTCGTAGACAGATCCCAGGCTCTCGATATCGAGCTCGCGGAAGGAGATCCGCTCGCGGCCGACACCCCGGCGCGGCACTGTAGTCGCGAGCGCGAGGATCAGGCGAGAGACCGCGGCGTCCGAGAGTCGCGCCTCGGCCAGAAGCGTCCCTCCTGGCGTGTCGCGCCGGAAGAAGTCGCCTCCGCGTGGCGGGATGTTGCGCCACGGATCGATCGGCGGCAACCCTAGATCATAGATCTCGAACAGGGCGAGGCAGCGCACCCAGAGCGACGAACGATTCTCGGGCCAGGGTCGAAGCAGGTCACGAAGGATCTCATCGACCAGTCCGGTCGCCGAATACGACTGATAGTAGATCCGGTGGTCCTGGAGGCGCAGGTCCCGGGCTTCGGCATAGAGAATGAAAAGCAGCCGATAGAGCGCCAGGAGGGCCGCGTCCCGGAAGCGGCTGAGCTCTTCCGGAGAGAGCGTGGCCGGATCGGAGATAGCGCCGCGGGCGACCGCGTCGGCGAGCAGGCCGCTGACCAGGGACTCGGCGGAGTCGAAGACGGCGCGCTTCAGATCCTCCGAAACCTTTTCCGCGTGCTTGCGGCTCTCGCGTTCATACTCCTCCAGAGGCAGCTCTCCCGAGGCCCCCGGCAGGAAGCTGGGTGCGGCGAAGAGCTTCAAGGCGACCGCGAAGGAATCTGGGTCGGGGTCTGCCGCCAGCCCTGCCAAGTCGATTTCGAGATAGGCACCGGGCGGCCCCTCGCCGGCCGCACGGACGAGGCGCAGCCGTTCGCTGGTCGCCAGAAAGCCGTATCGGAGCCCCTGCCCGGAGAGCGCGGCTTCGAGCTGCTGGCGGGGCGAGCGCCTGCTGCGCCCGCCTTCGAGCTCCTCATCGAAGTCGCCGATCCAGACGAGCGCGACCGGAGGCCCGGACGAGCCAGCATTATCTCCCGCGGTCTCACTCACAGGGCGGAGCGGATAGATGCGGTCTTCCCCGTCGCCCAGGAGAAAGCCGAAGGCGTCGCGCAGGAGGGGCCGAACGAAGCGCTCCCGTAGCTCAGGAGCGGCGAGGCTCTTGCCCGCGGCGCGCTCGTAGAGTCGGCGGAAGCGTCCCGCGGCGGCCTCAGTCGTCTTGTCGGAGAGCTTTTTTTTCCGGCCGCGCCCGCCTTCGCGGCCGAAGACGCTCCCGAGGTAATAGTCGGAAAAAAAGCCCTGGTGATTGCGGAAGTACCGGAAGCTCACCGGGGCTCCTCCGGCACAAGGAACAGGGCGCCGAGAAGGCGGGGCTCTGCCGGCTCATCGACCCCTTCATAGGCATCGATCTCTTTCCTCCGTTCGTCCACCTGCGTCTGTGCGCTTTTTCTGCGGGCGTCGAAAGAGACTCGGAGATCGCGGCTCTCGAACAGGTGCTGCTGGCCGGCGTCGTCTACAACGGAACGGCCGCGGCGTTCCTCGAGATCGATCTCCCGGAGACGGTCGGCGAGATCGACTTCGAGGTCGCGGCGGAGCTGTGCGGCCTGCTGGCGGCGGTGATCGCGCAGCTCTTCGGCACGCCGGCCGGCCCAGGCCTCCGCCTCCTGCCGGGCGATTGACATCGAGGCTTCAAAGGCGGAGCCAAACTGGTCGAGAACAGCCTGCGGGCTCACCTCGCCGGGATTCTCGCAGTCGATCAGCCGAAGGTTGTCCAAGGGATCACCAAGCCGGCGGCCGTCCTTTCCAGCGCGGATCGCCAGGAGGTGTTCCTCGACCAGATCGCCCCCACCTGTAAGCCGGATGAGAAAGGTGAAGAGGATCGAAGCCTGCTCGCCCAGCGGAATCCTTCGTGCCGCGAGGCGTCGCGGGGTGAGGCCGCGCTGGTCGGGGTAGATCTGGAGGAACCGGCGCCGTGCGTCTGCCAGCAGGGCTTCGACCAGCGGATGGAGCGGCGTGATGAGCTCCACTTCCTCCGCCTTGAACCGCACGGCGACTCCGCGGTCGAACGCCGCAGCGGGATAGCTCGGGCGGACGCCGGCACCACGGAAGGCTGGCGACACGTCGATCCGAAACGTGCCTGGCTCCGGCCCGGGAGAAACTGCTCCGGAGCCGAGGGCTTCCCGGACAGCGCGCTCCAGGGTGTCGCCTTCCGTTGAGAGGGGCTCGGCATGTCCAAGCAGGCCCGCAATCTGCCGCATTTCGGCTGCATCTGCGCCACCCGCGACTACGAACGGCTGAACATCCCGGATGAACTCGGCCGTGCGATCCTCAAACGTGCGAACAAGCTGTTCCATGCGCTCGGCCACATGGGTTCCTTCGGCACCGAGGTCGGTCAGCTCCCTCTCGAGGGTTCCATCCCCCATCCAGACCCCCAACACATCGGGTGTCGAGATCAGGTCTTCCCGCATCTCCTCGAGCTTGCCGACCAACTGGTGAAGGACGTGTTCCTCAGGGCTCTCTGGGTAGAAGCAGTAGCGGATTTCCGGCTGGCGGTTCTGGCCATAACGATCCACGCGGCCATTGCGTTGCTCCAGCCGGTTAGGATTCCAGGGGAGCTCGACATGGAGAATCCGTCGGCAGTAGCGCTGGAGGTTCAGTCCCTCGCTGGCCGCGTCGGTGGCGAGGAGCACGCGAGCATGGCTCTCCTCGAAGGCCCTCTGCCGCGCTCCTCGCTGTTTCCGGCTCAGGCCTCCCTTGAGAATGACAGACCGGCCCCGCAGCTCGGCGTCGGCTTCGAAACGCTCCAGCAGGGCGTCGAGAGTGTCGAGGTATTCGGTGAAGACGATGAGCTTTTCCTCCGGATCCTCGGACAGCACGCGGCGGATTTCGGCCACAACCTCCTCGAGCTTCGGATCTCTGGTGGGGAGAGAATCCAGCTTCTTGCGGATGGCCTTGAGAGCCTTCACCTCACTCTTGCGGCGCTTCTCGTCCTCCGGGATGGCGGATCGCAACACCCGCTCGGCGATACGCTCGGCAGTGATTTCCGACTGCGGAAGACCGGCCTGCAGGTCACGGAGCTCGGCCTGCTCCGGAGGCGCTTCTCTCGCGCTCTCCTTCTGGAGCGCTTCGAGACGGCGCTGGATGGTCGTGGCGAGCGCCCGCCGGCTCGACAGCGCCCGTTTCTTGACGATCTGCATCGCAAAGGTGACGAGGTCCTCGGTGTCCGTGCCACGGGCCGCCCTTGCCGCCCCGGCGCAGTAGCGAGCCACGTCGGCGAGCAGCTCTCGTTCCTCGTCCAGCAGCCCGCGGACTGGAATGCCGAGCACGCGGCGGTCCGGGAAGACCGGCTCCTCGCCTCCATCGGGCGTCCGCCGTTTGAGCTGCCGCTTCATCCTCCGGATCCTGGCCTGCTCGATTCTTCGCTCGACATCCTTCCCGTCGCCCTCAAAAGTTGCGAGGGTCGGATCGACCAGTTCCAAGAGCGAGCGGAAGGAGTGCCGGTAGCCGTTGTGGGGTGTCGCAGTGAGGAGCACGAGCCCTCGCGAGCTCTCACGAAGCTGCTGGCCCAGGCGGTGGCGCTGGGTCTTGTAGGGGTTTGTCGGGGTACCGGACTCCGCCAAGGCGTGCGCCTCGTCGACGATCACCAGATCCCATCGCTTGCGGAGAGCGCGGTTGCGGACCGTCTCCCGCTTCAGGAAGTCGATAGAAGTCAGGACTCTCGGCAGGGCGTCCCAGGGATTGACCCCTGCGGGCAGGTTCGTCTGCTCCCGGGCCACGCCTGCGGCGTTTTCGAGCACCGTCACTTCGAGCGCGAAGCGTTCGCGGAGCTCCTCCTGCCATTGGTCGAGAAGTCCGGGAGGAGCCGCGATAAGCACTCTGCGGGCCCGTCCTCGGGCCATCAGCTCGAGGAGGATGAGCCCCGCCTCGATCGTCTTCCCGAGGCCGACGTCATCGGCAATGAGGAGGTTCGGCCGGGGCTTGGCGAGGAGGCGAAGCACCGGTGCAAGCTGGTAGGTTTCCAGGACGACGCGGCCGAAACGGGCTCCCGAGAGCAGACCCGTCTCGCGGACGAGGCCGGCGGCGAGGATGCGGTGAGCGGAAGACCAGGCACCGAAAGACTCGAAAGCCTTGGCGTGAAGCTCAAGGCCGGATGATTCGAGAATCTCGACGGAATCTGGCGGCGAAAGAAGCGTGAGAGAGGTGGGACTCTCGGAGTCGAGAGCTTCGAGCTCTACAGAGGAGCGCCCCTCGCCCAGCAATTTGCCCTCGCGGACCCTCCAAGGTCTACCCCGGCTGAGGACGCGATCCCCTGCTCGAAAGGTCGATACTCCCATGAGCGCCAAGTCTATGGAACAAGCTCGAACGACAACCCGTGACCCGTGTCGAGAGCTGCCACAAAGAATGTCTCGATTTTTTGGTTTAGAGTTGGTGCAGCCAGGAGGAGTCGAACCCCCAACCTACAGATCCGTAGTCTGCGGCAAGTGGGTTTCATAGCGTCTCGCCCTGTAACCGCAACCTGTTGAAACTATGGACTTTGACCGGCATCACCTGTATCATACGGCATCATGCCGAACCGTGCAAGCGCGCCCACCAGTGGTCCACCAGTGGTCCACGAGCACCCCGGGCGGGCCTTGAGGCACCCCCTTCAGACCGGAGGCATCCAACCATGAGGCGTGCAACTGCTTCCCTCTCCGATCTCCAGATCCGCACCGAGAGCAAAGGGACCCGCTTCGAGCTGGCGGACGGCGAGGTTCCCGGGCTCGGGCTCCGCGTCCTTCCGAGCGGTCGCAAATTCTGGTTTCTGCGCTACGGCCCACGGGGTGGCCGGCGTCGAATCACCTTCGGCGAGTACCCGGCCCTCAGTCTGAAAAAGGCACGGGACAAGGCCCGGGAGCTCCTTGGGGGCGTCAAGGTCCACGACCGCGACCCGATGGCCGAGCGGAAGGCCGAACGTGCCGCCCGCAGGAAGGCGGCGGCCGGGACGTTTGAGGCTCTCGCCGAGTCCTATCTGGAAGAGCACGCGAAGCGGAACAAGCGGCTCCGGGGGTGGCGGGAGGACGAGCGGAAATTGCGCGTCGAGGTGCTCCCCGCGTGGGGCTCCCGGCCGGCGGGAGAGATCCGCCGCGCCGATGTCCGCCAGTTGCTCGAAACGATCGCGGCGGAGCGGGGCGGCGTTTGCGCCAACCGGACCCGCGCCCTGGTGTCCAAAGTCTTCAGCTTCGGAATGGACAGAGAGCGCGTCGAATCCAACCCCGTCCACGGGGTGAAGCGGCTCTATGTGGAGAAGTCCAGAGAGCGGGTGCTCACGGAAGAGGAGATCCGCACCCTATGGCCCCTCTACGACCGCCTGCAACCCGCCGTCTCCGCCGCGTGGCGCCTGGTGCTCTTGACGGCCCAACGGCCCGGAGAGGTGCTCGCGATGCGCTGGCGGGACCTTGAGCGCGACTCCCGGGGCTGGTGGTGGAACCTCCCGGCGGAGCTGACAAAGACCAACCGCGCCCACCGCGTGCCCCTCTCGCCGCAAGCCCTCGCGGTGGTAGAGGCTCTCCGCCCCCTCACCGGCACCACGGAATGGGTGCTCGCCTCCCGGGCGGACGGCAAGCGGCTCACGTGGCTGTCCCACAGCTCGGCGCGGCTCCGGGAGTGGTCCGGCCTAGACCACTTCACCCCGCACGACCTCCGGCGGACCGCTGCAACGTGGCTCGGCCGGCACGGGGTGCGGCCCGACACCATAGACCAGCTCTTGAACCATGCCGCCGGCCGCATCACACGGACGTACAACCGCGCGGGATACGACACGGAAAAGCGGCAAGCGGTGGTCCTGCTCGGGGAGCTGGTGGACGGCGCCCTCGCGGGCGAGGAGCGGTCCAACGTGGTGCGGATCGCGTGACGCATTCCGCCGGAACCGTTGGCACCGGCGTGAGTCGCTGTAGAATCGAGCGGTCTAAAGGGCGCGGCTAGGAAGTCGCGAGCCGAAAGCCGGGGCACCGCACCCCGGCCCGCCGCGCCCCGATTTGTTCCCAACCATGCGGAGCACCGGAGCGGGGGTGCGAGTGCCAGTTCTAGAGCTGACGGACGATTCACTCACCTTTCCGATCCTGTCCGTCATGCTGTTCCCGAAGACGACAGAAGCCGAAAGCCGGCAGCAGTGGCTTGCAGCATCCATGGCGATGCAGGTTTCCGTATGGCGGACGCCGAGCGCAAACCGCTTCATTTCGGACAACCCGGACGCCTGGGCTTCCGACATTTGGAGCCTGCGGCAGTCTCCAGGCCGCACTGTAGAGGACGGCTTTATTCGGGCGCAACGGGCTCGCCTGTCTGGTTCAATACTGTCCTTCATGCTAACACTTGCTGCCCACCATCCAAAGCAACGCAAAATTGAGCGGGCAATAGCTCTTGTCCGGGAGAGCGATTCGCAGGCCCCGAGCGAAAGTCTTCTCACCAAGGTATGGGCTGACTTTAAGTCGGCCTCTCATCTGTGGTTGTCAATTCTCGAAACAAAAGGGGGTCCGAAAGAGGGCGACACTTATTGGTTCAAGCTTTTGGCTAGAGCGGAAGCGTTTCGGCTTCGGGCTCAAGCCGCCCGAGTGCTGAAGGCTTCCGAAACCTGGAGGACTCCCGACAATCTGAGCCTTCCTTCCGTCGAGATTGAAGTACCGCCTTTAACTCAAGATATGCTCACATTCCTGGACCGCTACTTTCTCTCTTAGACCACAGTTTTGCAGACCCCCCTCTGAAAATCCGACCTTACCGAGAGCCAATTTTTCAGCCCCCCCTCTGAATTGCAGTTGGCCGTGGGTTGCACCGACAATGGGGCTCGACAGGTTCTTTTCGATGCGCCGACTCTCACGGCGTAACACAATAGGAGGCGCTGCATGACCCTTTCCCCGATCCTTCGCCCCGCTCAAGCTGCCCGGCTTCTTGGTGTCTCGCGAGCAACTATCTACAGGTGGGAGGCGGCGGGCCGGCTGGCACCCCGCGTAATTCTCGGCCCTGGCACATCCGGCTGGCGGGAGGAGGATCTCGCGGCCTTCATTGCGGCGGCCCCACGGGGCGGCCCCGAGCGCGACCTGGAAACGGAAAGCCGGAAGGGGTGAGGGTCCTGTGCCTTTTACCCTGGACGGCTTGGTTACCCCGGACGGCTTGCCGTATCGTTCTGACCATCCTATAGGCTCGCAGTTTGGTCAGAAAGGAATCGGAATTCTTTCTGACCAAACTCTGTCCCCAGAGGGACAGAAAGGAAGGACCGGGACCGGAATCCGGTTCTATACCGCGCGTGAGCTTGCCGAAGCAATGGAGGAGAGCGTCCCGTGGATCGCCCCTCCGTATGTGGCGGCTGGCGTCGTGACCGAGCTGGACGGCAAACCGAAGTCCAGCGGGAAAACTACGTTCATCTTGAAACTCTGCGCGGCCGTCCTGGACGGCCAACCCTTCCTCGGTCATCCGACCCGCAAAACCCGGGTTGTCTACCTGTCTGAGCAGAACCGGGCGAGTATCCGCCCCGCGCTCTCTCGGGCCGGATTGCTTGACCGCGACGATCTCACGTTTCTATTCTGGGCCGACTGTGCGAGATATCAATGGGCCGACGTCTGTGCCGCGGCCGTCACAGAATGCGAGAGGCGCGGCGCCGGCCTGCTGGTCGTGGATACGATCGGGCAGTTTGCGGGATGGGAGGACGAGAACTCAGCAGTTGAAGCCCTGAAGGCGATGCAGCCCCTTCAGCTCGCGGCCGGCGGGGGCTTGGCTGTCGTGCTCAGTCGTCACGACCGCAAGAGCGGCGGTGAGGTGGGCGATTCCGGCCGCGGCTCGAATGCTCTCACCGGAGCGGTGGATATCGTCCTCTCCCTTGGGAGGGTTGAGGGCAATGCCAAGCCCGAGCTGCGCGTCCTCCGTGCGCTCAGTCGATTCGAGGACACCCCGCGGGAACTCTATATCGAGCTGACGGAGGACGGCTACATAGCCCACGGCGATAAGGCCGCAATCGCTGAGGAAAGCGCCCGGGCCGCAGTCCGAGACGCTCTTCCCTGCAACCCGGATAAGGCGGTCAAAGAGGACGAGCTTCTCAAGCTGACCGGGGACATCTCGCGGTCAACCCTCCGGCGCGTCTTGGAAGATCCGGAGATCCAGCGCGTTGGCGGTGGCAAGAAGGGGGACCCTTTCCGCTACTGGCGGGATGCGAATCTTTCTGACCAAGCCTGAATTGCTTGGTCAGAAACAAATGCAAGCAAGGATGCGGCTTGCTCCGCTGTGGGCAACCCGTAAGGGTTGCCACACAGGAACAGGTCAGAGAGCACCTCGCCAGCGCCCGGCCCGGAGAGTCCACCCCTCCCCCCAGGAACCCCGCCGCGCCCGGCCTGGAGGGTCCACCCCTCCCCCCCCAAAGGAAACGGTATTTGAATTTTTTAAGAGGGAACCGTACACCTCAAGCCGGACGTGGGGCGCGGCGGAGCGGGGCTCACCCCCCGCCGGGCCCCGGCCCTACGCCGCCCGTCCTCTATCCAGTGCGCGGCGCGGCCGGCACCCTTGGCCGTCCCCCTTGCCTGTTCCGGCGTGATGTAGTAAGGGCGGCGTGTACCTAACGCGTCATGACAGCGACGGGCTGAGGTTCTGTGATACCCCATGCAAAGCGGAAGCGAGCATGGGGAAACTGGAATGCTCTGTGATGTTGGCGGACGGGACAGGGCGGACCGTGCGGAGCTGTCAAACAAAGAGAGTGTCAATCGACATCCTCGTAACGGTCGGAAGTCGGTTTGGCAGAATGGCGGTGATGGGCGTAGGAGCACACTAGTATCAAGATGAAAGCTGCTGTCACCACGAATTTGAAGGATGCCAGAGTCTCTTGTGGCGATTGCCGGAAGACGCCAACCGATATAAAAGCGTGGACCAGAATGGTCAGGCATATAACGGCACCCCACATCAGGATCATGAGGACCACGAAGCTAACGATGTGGTCGAACCAAGGCGGCCCAAAGCCTATAATTTCTAGATCGGCGCCGTGAAATTGGAGATCTGCGAGTGCGGCTGCCGACCCGAGTTGGATCACGCCGGACCAGAGCAGTGAGCGATCTTCCGGAGAGAGACGGAAGCGGGTGTGGTCACGCATTACCGTTAGCTCCCGGCCTCCGTGGGTTCGACTTCGGCCCGCGGGGATTTGGAACGCTCTTTTCGGTTCTGGACAAGATCCTTTGCAAGGAGTTCCAAAATCCTCATGGAGTTACCTTTCGTCTCGCCCTGTACAAGGGCCGAATGTGCCAGGATTTCGGCAGTTAGGTAGAGAAACTCCGATTGATGAGAGGCAGACTCCAGTTGCCGGTCAACGCGCTCCAAAAGTGCCTCAGAGGCGTTGGCATAACGCCGCGTGACGAATACCAGGACCACTACGGCAATGGCGTTGACGGCAGTTCCAATGGCGGTGACGATTCCAAGGGCGGTGACGATTTGCGTTGTGTCCATGAAGGGTAATTATATCCCGGGAGCGGCCCGTACAGGCGCCGTCCTGCCCCTCTATGCACTGCGGTGAGACAACGGCTGAAGGGGAAGGGGCCGGCAGGGAACCGGCCCCGATCCTGCTACGTGCGGGTGACCTTCTCGTACAGCCGGATGAGCGCTTGAGCCTTCCCCTGGTCCGGCGCGCCCACGAGCACCCTCTCCGGGTCCGTCTCTTGCCAGTCGATTTCCAGGCCCGCCAGCTCGGCCGCCAGCGCCATGCAGCTCTTCCGCAGGGGAAGCGTGGCGATGGTCCGGCGGGTGGGGAGGTGGGCGAGGGTATGCGTGCCGCTCCCGGGCTCCCCCAACCCCCGGGTGGTCCCCCTGTAGATGCCGAACGGCCGTGAGATGAGCCCCGGGACCTCGACATCGGCCGCGACCGAGGGACAGCGGGAGGTGTCCGTCAACCGGACCAGGAAGCGGTCCGAGTGCCAGGAGAGCGGCGTAGCCTGCCCCGTCCTCGCCCGCTCCCGGAGGTGGGCATCGGCCGTGTCCGCGAGCCAAGAGGGGACGGACATGCACCGTTCCGCCGCCGCCTCCCGCCACAGGTCCGCTTGCACGTGGTTGGCGTCCACGGTGTAGCTCTCCGCCTTGTCGAAACGGCTGGGGGCCGGATGCCACGTCATGGCGCCACCTCCCCGCGCCACGTGCCAAGCTCCCTCTCTAGGCGGTCGGCGAGTTGCCCCACCTCGTGGGCGATCTGGTTTCCGATACTCGCGAGGTGGCCTTCATGGGGCGTCTCGGGAGCGAAGGATTCCCCGGTAAGCTCTAGGAGCGAGCCTTGAGCGCAGCGGAGATCCGCAATGACGGCCCGCAACTCGGCCCGGAAGATCCCCTCCGGGTGCTCGGGCCACTCCCCCCACGAGTTGAGTAGGAAGTCATAGAGCAGAGTGCCAAACCCCCGGATAGCGGCGTCGGCGGCGGGATCGGTCACGTAGACCAGGAAGGTTTCCCGGAAGGTGGGGAAAGCTTCGTGCCCCTTCGGATCGATGATGGGCGGGACGGCCGGGGGCTGGCGCTCCTCCAGGCCGGACGGAACGGGCGGTTTCGAGCGGGGTGTGCTTGGCATGGCTACACCTCCCCCGGGATCGGCCCGAGAGCGCCGTCAATCTCCCGGGCGACCCGCGCCACGACTCGGGACCAGTCGAGCGCGCGCTTGCAGAGCGGGAGATCCTCAGCCAGGGCGGCGGATAGCTCCCCATCTTCCCAGATCGAAGAGAGGAAGCCTTGCATCTGGAAAAGATCGGCCACGGCGGCCCGAAGCTCGGAGCGGGTTTGCGACTCGGGCCACTCGGGCCACTCGCCACAGGCCCCGAGAGTCATGTCATAGAGCAGCGTGCCCACCTTCCGGAGGACGGTCGCGGCTTCGGGTTGGGTGAAGTAGAACAGGAGAGTCTCCCGGAAGACGGCCCGCTCCTCCCAGGAGAAGGGGGCGGGAGGCTGGTAGGGCTCCTCCGTCCGCGTGGCGGGTTTCGGGTCCCGTTTCATCAGCGCACCCCCTCCGGCTTTGCGGCCGGCGCGCCGTCCAGCTCCCGCTCGATTCCGTCCGCTGCATGGCCGATCTGGCGGGAGAGCTTGGCCGCCACGTTGGACAGGTAGGCATCCTCCGGGTCCAAGCTGGACAGCTCGCGCTCCCGGCCCACGGACGCGAGGAAGCCTTGCAGGTGGCGGAGATCGGCCAGCGCGGCGCGCATCTCCGTCCTGGTGCTCGACTCGGGCCAGCCGGGCCACGGGTTGTAGCTCTCCAGGATCATCGTGTGGAGCATCTCCCCCACCGTCCGCAGGGCGGCGGCGTACCCCGGCGGGGTGAAGTACATCAAGAACGTCTCCCGGAAGGCGGCGAAGTCTTCCCACGCCCGGGGGTCGATCGTGGGCGGGGCGGCCGGGGAAGCGGGGGGCGGTGTGGCGGCCACCTGGGAGCCGTTCTCAGGGCTGGAGGGCTCCGGCGGGGTCGGTGTGACCGGCGGGACCGGCGGCGCCGGAGGATCGGCCGGCGGCGCGGCGTACAGCGATGGCGGGAGAGGGTAGAGGGACGTTGTAAACTGCGCGGTTAGCTCGTGCACGGAGGTAGCTCCTTGCTCGGGTCAGGTCCGGCGGACGTGTTCCGAGCACCCCGCCGGGCCGTCTGTTGGTCCGCTCCCTCGCGGGAGACGGAGGTTGAATCCGGCGCCACGCGGCGCCGGTCGTGTTTCTGGGAGAGGTGGAGCGGGCCGGCCGGCTCGCGGGCCGTGGACCCAAGCGAGCGCACCAGTGGTCCACCAGTGGTCCACGGGAAAAAGCCAGCCGGGAGCCTGCCGGAGGGTGCTGCGCTAAGTTGTTGATTTTGAGGGGTTATCTGGTGCAGCCAGGAGGAGTCGAACCCCCAACCTACAGATCCGTAGTCTGTCGCTCTATCCAGTTGAGCTATGGCTGCACGTGCACCGACGTGCGGAAGGGGGATTCTAGGGCATGCCGAGCCGGGGTGCAACCCCCTTACTCGATGAGGCCCGTCAGGGGGGAGGATGCCGAGGCGTAGAGCTTCCTGGGGATCCTCCCGGCGTTCGCGGCGAGCCAGCCGGCTTCGATGGCCAGCTTCATGGCCCTCGCCATGCGGATGGGGTCCTTGGCCTCGGCCACGGCGGTGTTCATGAGGACACCCTGGGCTCCCAACTCCATGGCCAGGGCGGCATCGCTCGCGGTGCCCACGCCGGCGTCCACGATCACCGGGACCTTGGCTTGCTCCAGGATGATCCGCAGGTTGGCGGGGTTGCGGATGCCCATTCCCGAGCCGATGGGGGCTCCCAGGGGCATCACGGCCGCGGCTCCGGCCTCCTCCAGCTTGCGGCAGACCACCGGGTCGTCGTTCGTATAGGGGAGGACCGTAAACCCTTCCGCCACCAGCTTTTCCGTCGCGCGGAGGAGCTCCATGTTGTCGGGGAAGAGGGTCTTCTGATCCCCGATCACCTCCAGCTTCACCCAGTCCCAGCCCCCCAGCTCGCGGGCCAGGCGGGCGGTGCGGATGGCCTCGTCGGCGGTGTAGCAGCCGGCGGTGTTGGGCAGCAGCAGGTATCTCTCGGGATCGACGAAGTCGAGCAGCGAGCCCTGGCCCCGTTCTCCCAGGTTCACCCGGCGCAGGGCCACAGTCACCACCTCGGTGCCCGAGGCCTCCAGGGCGGCGGCCATGGTCGGGAAGTCCGGATATTTGCCCGTGCCCAGGAACAGGCGCGAGCGGAAGGTGCGGCCGGCGATGGTGAGCGGCTCGACCTCTAGAGACGTCTTGGGTGTGTCCAGCGTGATGGTCATACCTACCTCCCCGGCGATTCTAGCGCATGGGCCGCCAGGTAGCCGTTCGCGCGCAGCCGGCGGACGTGCACCGTGTCCGGCAGGTCCCCCCATTCGTGAATTTGGGAAACGACTTCCGGCGTGAGCAGGCCCAGGGCCTGGGCGTGCACGGGGTCGAAGGGCATCGTGCGCTGGGAGCGCCATTCGTCCCCCTTGGCCAGCCACTTGGCGAAGCGGCCGCGGGTGCGCTCGCTCTCGACGTTCGGCGGGGGATCGCGCCGGAAGGCGAGGAATCCCTGGACGGCGAGGGCGGCCACCAGAAGGGCGGCGAGGCCGGCGGCCAGCTTCGCCCGGCGGTCCGACTGCTCCAGCCCCACCCCGGAGGCGGTGGCGAGGAGCACCACGCAGAGAGCCATCGGCGCCAGGTAGAAGCGGGCCGAAGGATAGAAGTAGAGGCAGAAGACGACGACGTGCCCCAGTGTCCAGAGCAGGAGCCCCAGGGCCGTCCACAGGGCGGTCTTGGGGTCGCGGCGACGGGCGATCCGATAGAGGGGGATGGCCGCCAGCCAGCCGGCAATCGGCCAGAGGCGCCCCAGGTAGCGGATGATGCGCAGCCCCGGAATCCCCAGCATCACCCGCGCGGCCAGATTCAGGTGCGAGATCGCACCCTGCCCCTCCTGCGGAAAGGCGGCGTCCGGCTGGAAGGCGTAGCGGAGGGCGAAGGCGTCTGTGAGGTGCTCGAAGCGGCCGGGCATCCAGAAGGCGTAGCCGGACCACTGCAGGACCGGCCAGCCGGAGCGCGCGAGGATCAGCATCGTCAGGGCCGGAAAGACCGCCGCTCCCACCCCCCAGGCCAGCAGGCGGGGGAGGACCGGCTTGCGGCGGAAGCCGCCGAGCAGGAACGCGGCGATCGGGACGAGCATCAGGACGGCGACGATCGACCGCATGGCGGCCGCGAGGCCGAAGGCGATCCCGCCGGTCAGAGCGAGCGCCCAGTCGCCGCGCGTCCGCTTCCGGAGGAATGCGGCGCCGGTGAGGAGGAGCCCCACGAGGCAGACCAGCGCCGTGGGCTCGTCGCTCATCAGGGTCTGGTCGAGGTCGACGGCCATGGGGGCGAGGGCCCAGAGACAGCCCGCGAGGAGGCCGGCGAGAAGGGGGGCCCAGCCCGAGCCCTCACCCCTGGCCCCTCTCCCGTCCCCTCCCTCCTCCCTCACCGGGAGAGGGAAGACAGGATCGGGCTCTTGTGCTTTTCTCCCTCTTCTCCCGTCAGGTGAGGGGGAGGCCGGGAGAAGAGGGCCGGGGTGATGAGGGCCCAGCGCCCCCGTGGCCACTGCGGCAACAATTCCCAGCAACCAAGCCAGCAAAGCCCCGAAGACCCCCGTGATCCGCCACAGCTCCTGTCCCCCCACCCCCAGCCGCACCGCTGGAGCCAGCAGCAGCGGCCAGCCGGGGGGAAAGCGCGGGCGGACCCGGTAGGGGCCGATCTGGAGATAGACCTGACCGGACCTGGCGAGCGACTGGGCCTCGGCCGCGTATTCGACCGCGTCCGGCCAGGGGTGGAAGCGCGCGCCTTTCAGCTCGGCGTTGCCCCCCCACCGCGCGGCGAGCGCCAACGGCACGACGATCACCGCGAGGAGGAGGCTGGTTTTCCAGGTCATCAGAAACGGTTGGGGCCGCAGGAGGTCTGGCCGCGATGGGCCGCGAAGCGCACGTCCCCCTCGATGCGCGGGAGACGGATGGCGTGGATCGGCCGCTGGGAGACGACGCAGACGCAGTTGGGAGCCGGCGGCGCTTCCAGCAGGCTCACCACGGCCCCCTTCCCCTGCCGGACGACGGACTGGATGGTGACCTTCGAGACGCAGCTCTGGGTGGGCATGGCCACCACGATCGCCATCTCATGGTCGAAATCGACCGCCGGCGGCTCCTCGGGGAGGAGGTCGCCGCCCCCTTCGCGGAGCTGGGCCCAGAGCGCGCGCCAGGAGGCGTCGTCCCGGGCCACCTGGCGGATCTGATCGCCGGACTGGCCCGGGATGCCCCGTTGATCGATCGTCTGGAAAGGGACCGTCCTCGCCGGCCGGGCGGCCGCCGACCGCGGCGGGTCGGCGGCTCCCACGCAGGCGAGCCCCAGGAAAATCATCGCCACGGGGGCGGCGAGGACGGCGCGGGGGATCATCGGGCCGCCGCCGCGAGCAGGGCCTCGTCGACCCGCTCGTGCCCCTGGATCAGGACGCGGTTCCTGGCGTCCACGAAGACGAGCGACGGCTGGTGGCCGCGGCATTCGGCGTCCTCATAGTCGGCGTAGGTAGCGATGATGATCACGTCCCCCGTCCCCGCCTTGTGGGCCGCCGCGCCGTTGATCACGATCTCCCCCTTCCCCGGCGTCCCTGGAATGGCGTAGGTGGCGAACCGCTCGCCGTTGGTGCAGTTGTAGATCTCCACCCGCTCGTGGGGGACGAAGTCCGCGGCCTCCATCAGCAGGGGATCGATGCAGATCGATCCCTGGTAGAGGAGGTTGGCATCCGTCACCGTGGCCCGGTGGATCTTTGACTTCAGAAGCGTCCGCTTCATGAGCTTATCTCTCCTCGGCCGTCGGCCGCGCGTTTGATGGAAATACTGATGGAAATACTGATGGAAGTACTTTCAAGGAAAGGTTGTCGATCAGTCGGGTCCCCCCGACCCGTACGGCGAGCGGGAGGACCAGCCGGCCGCTGAGGGTCGCGACCGGCTGAAAGGTCTCGGCGTCCACCACCTCGGCGTATTCAACGCGCGCGAGGGGCTCCGTATTCAGGACCTCCCGCAGGCGCTGGCGGACGGCGTCCCCCCGGCGCTCCCCTTCAGAGATGGCCGTTTCGGCCGCGCGCAGGGCGCGGTGGAGGACCGTGGCCGCCCGCCTCTCCTCGGGGGAGAGATAGGCGTTGCGGGAGGACATGGCGAGCCCGTCGGCCTCGCGGACGGTCGGGCCCGGAACGATCTCGACGGGCAGATGGAGGTCGCGCACCATCTGCCGGATGACCGCGAGCTGCTGGGCGTCCTTCTCGCCGAACACGGCGACGTCCGCCTGTACCAGGTTGAACAGGGCGCAGACCACGGTCGCGACGCCGCGGAAGTGCCCGGGCCGGCAGGCCCCCTCCAGCCCCTCGGCGGCGCCGGCGGGCTCGACGAGGGTGGAATTCCCCGGCGGATAGATCGTCGCCACTTCCGGCAGGAAGAGGAGATCGCAGCCGGCCGTCTCCAGCATGGCCGCGTCCGCCTCCGGCTGGCGGGGGTAGCGGTTGAAGTCCTCGTGGGGCCCGAACTGGGCCGGATTCACGAACACCGACGCCACCACCCTGGAAGCGTGCTCGCGGGCGAGCCGCACGAGGGACAGATGCCCCGCGTGCAGCGCGCCCATGGTGGGCACGAAGCCGATCCGCTCCCCGGAGGAACGCCAGAGGGCGATGGCCTGGCGGAGGTCGGATTCGGTGCGGACGGTCAGCATGGAGACGCCCCACGGGGCGTCTCTACAGAGGCGAACCCCTGGAACGAGCCCAATGTAGAGAC
>DASXJP010000377.1:0-6266 GCA_036497345.1 Thermoanaerobaculia bacterium | reverse complement strand
GGGAGCCCCTACGAATACGCGAAGATCGAGGAGACGATGGCGCCCGAGGTGCTCTCGCTGATCGGCGGCTGGATCGCGGAGCGGTTCGCCGCTCCGGGGAAGGGGGCCGCGCGCTAGTGCCGCCCCGCCCCCGCCGGCTCGCTCTCGGGCCGGAGCTGGACGTGGCTCCGGCGCCGGAAGAGCCCGCGGACCTTTTCGCGAATCCCCACCAGGATCTCGTAGACGGTGGGGATCACCAGCAGCGTGAGCAGGGTGGAGGTGATGGTGCCGCCGATCACCGCGCGGCCGAGCGGGGCCCGGAAGTCCGCCCCCTCGCCGGCGCCGATGGCCACCGGGATCATGCCGGCGATCAGGGCGACCGTGGTCATCAGGATGGGGCGCAGGCGCACGCGGCCGGCCTCGATCAGGGCCTCGCGCAGGGGCATCCCGTTCTCATGATTCCACTTGGCGAAATCGATCAGCAGGATGGCGTTCTTGGCCACGATGCCCATCAGCAGGATCACCCCGATCAGGCTCATCAGGTTCAGGGTGTCGCCGGTGATCAGCAGCATCAGCACCACGCCCACCAGCGAGAGGGGGAGCGAGAGCAGGATGGCCAGGGGATCGAGGAAGGAGCCGAACTGGACCACCAGGATCAGGTACATCAGCAGGATCGCCAGCGCCAGCGCGGCGAAGATCTTGGTGAAGACCTCGGTCTGATTCTTGACGTCTCCGCCCTGGGACAGGGTCACCCCCGGCGGGATCTGGACGCCGCGCATCCGCCGGCTGAGGTCGCGCGTCACATTGGAGAGGGGGCGCCCCTCGACGTTGGCGCCGACCGTCACCACCTTGTCGCGATCCAGATGATCGATCTGGGCCGGGCCGGTGCTGCGGACGACCGTGGCCACCTGGCCGAGCGGGATCAGCTCGGGCGCGCCATTTCCCGATGCCGTTCCTGAGGACGTTCCCGTCGCTGGGCCGCCGCCCGTTGACGCGCCTCCCGTGGCCACGGCGGCGGCCGCGCTGGCGCTGGGGACCACCATCAGGGGGAGCTTCTCGATGTCCGTGAGGTTGGTCCGCGCCTCGGGCGCGAGGCGGACGGTGACGTCGCGGGTCTTGCCCAGGGGATCGACCCAGTCTCCGGCCTTGACGCCCGCGAAGGCGGGGCGGAGCGACTGCGCCACCTGAGCGGTGGTGAGCCCGAGGGTGCCCGCGAGGCCCCGGTTGAGCTGGATCTCCAGCTCCGGCCGGTCGCCGCGGGTGGAGAGGTCGATGTCGGTGGCTCCGGGCACCTTGCGCATCTCGGTCTCGATCGCCAGGGCCGCGCGAGTGAGCGTGGGCATGTCCTGCCCGCGGAGCTGCACCTGGATCTGCTTCTGGGGGCCGCCCGGGCCCCCCTGCGTGAGGGCCACCGTGGCGCCGCCGATCCGCTGCGCCTCGTGGCGGATCTGCCGCTCGAGCTCCTGCTGCGAGACCTTCCGCTGCTTCTTGGGGACCAGCTTGACGTAGATGCTCCTGGTGTCCACGTCCCCCGAGCCGGTGGAGCTGCCGATGCTGGTGTAGGTGTAGGCCACCTGGGGGTGCCGGCGAGCGATGGCCGCGACCTCGCGCGCCTTGATCGAGGTGTAGTTGAGGTTCGAGCCCGGCGGCGTCTGCAAGGCCAGATTGATCTCCGAGCGGTCGCTGTCCGGGATGAAGCCGCCGCCGCCGACGAGGACCTGCAGGGCGATGGCGCCGAAGAAGGCCACGGCCACGATGATCAGGACCGCCAGCCGGTGGTCGAGCGCCCAGGCCACGACCCCCTTGTAGCGGTCGGCCTGGCGGTCGAACCACTGGTTGAAGCGGTCGAGCGCGCGGGCGATCGGGTTCTTCCGCTCGTGAGCCTCGAGCTGGGGATCGGGCCAGTAGGCGGAGAGCATGGGATCGAGCGAGAAGGAGACGAAGAGCGACACCAGCACCGCGCAGGCGATGGTGAGGGCGAAGGGCTTGAACCACTGCCCGGCGATCCCCTGCATGAAGGCCACGGGCGCGAACACCGCCACGATCGAGAAGGTGGTGGCCGCCACCGCCATGGCGATCTCGTTGGTGCCGTCGTGCGAGGCCTGGACGTGGTCCTTGCCCATCTCCACGTGCCGCACGATGTTCTCCCGCACCACGATGGCGTCGTCGATCAGGATTCCGATCGCCAGCGACAGGCCCAGCAGCGACATGGTGTTGAGGGTGAAGCCGCAGGCCCAGACGGCGATGAACGAGGAGAGCACCGAGACGGGCAGGGCGAGGCCGGTGATCACCGTCGAGCGCCAGGAGTTGAGGAAGAGGAAGACCACGAAGACGGTGAGCAACGCGCCCTCGATCAGCGCTTCTTCCACATTTGTCACCGACTGGCGCACCCGCTCGCCGGCGTCGCGCACCGTCTCGATCCTCACCCCCCGCGGCAGGGTCGGCTGGAGCTTGGCGATGGCCGCCTTGACGTCGTCCGAGACGCGGGTGGTGCTGACCCCCTTGGACTTGGTGATGTCGATGCCCACCGCCACCTGGCCGTTGTAGAGGGCCAGGGTGCGCTGCTCGGCCGTGCCGTCCCGCACGCCGGCCACCTGCCCCAGACGGACGAGCTGGCCGTTGTGGGAGGTGACCACGAGCTGGGCGAAGTCCTCGGGGCTCTCGAGGCGGCCGCGCAGGCGGATCGCCTGCTCGGTGAGCTGCCCTTGAATCTGCCCCACGGGGGCCGCCAGGCTCTGCGCCTCTACCGCCGATACCACTTGAGCGACGGTGACTCCCGCCGCCGCCATGTCCGCCGGCCGCACGTCCACCGAGATCTCGCGGTCGACGCCGCCCACCACGTTCACCTGGGCCACGCCGTTGATGCCGCGCAGCACGCGGGTGATGCCGGGGTCGGCGATCAGGGTCAGCTCGGGGGTGGTGAGGCGGTCCGAGGCGAGCACCAGCGAGACGATGGGCAGATCGTTGGGATCGAACTTGCGGAGCACCGGCTCCTTCATCTCGGTGGGGAGGTCGTCGCGGATCCCCGAGATGGCGTCGCGCACGTCCTGCACCCCCTGGTCCGGGTCCTTGCCGAAGACGAACTGCACGATGATGGTCGCGTAGCCGTCGAGCGAGGTGGAGCGGATCTCGTCGATCCCCGAGAGCGAGCCGAACGCCTCCTCCATGCGCTCCACCACCTCCTGCTCGACCTGCGAGGGGGAGGCGCCGGGGTAGGGGACCGAGACGAAGACGATGGGGTTGGTGAGGTCCGGGAACTCGTCGACGTCGATACTGACCAGGGCGAAGATGCCGAAGATCACCAGCGCCAGCATCACCACCACGGTGACGATGGGGCGCTTGATGGCGAAATCGGAGATGGTCATAACGCCTGGGCCAGCCTTTCCGCAGCTTGTTGCACCGCGGGGGCGAGGCGCACCGGCGTGCCCGGCTGGATGGTCTGGGCGGCCCCGAGGAGGACCACGTCGCCGGCCTGCACGCCGCGCCGCACCTCCACCTTCTGCTCGCGGTCGTCGGCCAGCCCCAGCTCCACGTCCACCCGCGCGACTTTGCCATCTCTCACCAGCAGCACGGCCGGCCTGGCCAGCCGGCGGTCGATGGCCGCCGTGGGCACCACCAGGCCGTTGCGCGACTCGCTCTCGATCCGCCCCTCGGCGTAGAGACCGGCCACCAGATCGTTGTCGGGATTGGGGATCTCAGCGTAGACCCGCACCTGCCGCGTGGTGGGATCGGCGGTGGGATTGATGCGCGAGATCTGGCCCCGGAAGCTGTGGTTGCCGTAGCCGGTGACGGTGAAGTCGACCGGCGCGCCCACCTTGAGCTGGGCGAGCTGCTCGGCGGGGACCGAGGCCTCGAGCCGCAGGCTGGAGGGATCGACCACCGTGTAGAGCGCCATGCCGGGCTGCACCACGTCGCCGGCCGAGACCGGCCGCTCGCTCACCACGCCGGAGAAGGGAGCGGTGACGGAGGTGTAGCCGAGCTGCTTCTCGGCGCTGGCGACCTGCGATTGCGCGGTCGCCAGGCTGGCCTGGGCCGCCACCACGGTCTGTTGCGCGGTCTCCACGTCCCGTTGGGACACGGCGCCGGCCGCCAGCAGGGTCCGCTGCCGCCCGAGCTCCCGCTGGGCCAGGCTCAGGTTGTTGCGCGCGCTGGTCACGCCCGCGCGGGCCGAATTGTAGGCGTCGGTGAGGGCGGCCGAATCGAGCCGGGCCAGCACCTCCCCCTTCCGCACCTCCTGGCCGGGATCGGCGGTCACCGTCAGCACCGAGCCGGCGATCTGGGCCCGCACCGAAGCCTGCTGCTCCGCGGTCAAAGTGCCGGTGAGGGACGGACCGCTCCGCACGGGTCCCCGCGTCACCACCGCCGTGTCCTCCGGTCCGAGGGCGATCGGCTGGGGGGAGGCGTTGGGGCCCGTGCCGTTCTTGCCGGTCGCGGTGTTTTTGCGGCAGGCGGGGGTGGCGATCAGGAGGAGGGCGAGGAGCCCCAGAAGCATTGCCCTCTGGGGCGGCCTGCCCTCCGAGGCCTCACCCCCTGGCCCCCTCTCCACTTCGTGGAGAGGGGGAACGTATCCGAGCGACCTTGCCGAGCTCGAAGAACGCTGCTCTCTGGGCCCTCCCTCTCCACGAAGTGGAGAGGGACCGAGGGTGAGGCTTCGGAGGGCAGGACGCCCCAGAGGGCAAAAATGCTTTGAATCTCTCATCGTGACCCTCCCCCGCCTCCAGGCGGCCCTCCCGGGATCACCGTCCCGGTCCCGGCACCACCCACGGGGGCCGTTCCCGTCGTCGGAGTGGGTTGCGAAGTCTGTGCCGGTATCGCTGACGAGCTCGACGAGGCCGCGCCGTTGGAGGCGCCGCTGAGCTGGGCCGCGGCCTGGCTGCCGAGGGTGGTGAGCGGCAGGTCGCGGATCAGCGCCAGGCGGGCCCGCGCCACCTGGACGTTGCGCAGGGCCTGGGCCCGGTTGACCTCCGCCTGGTCGAAGAGGAAGCGGGCGTTCTGCAGCTCGAGCTGGCTGGAGAGCCCCTCGCGATAGCGGAGCTGGGCGATCTGATACCCCCGCCGCGCCTGCTCGACCGTGCTCTCGTTGCTCTTCAGGATCGCCTGGGCGTCGGCGAGGTCGAGCTGCGCCGTCCGCACGTCGAGCTCCGCGGCCTCGCGGGTCTGCTTCAGGTGGGCCCGCGCCTCGGAGAGGTTGCCGCGCGCCACCAGCTGGTCGCCCGCGATCCGGCCGCCGGTGAGGATGGGGACCGACAGATTGACCGAGACCGTCCAGTTCTCCCGGAAGTCGCCGTAGGTGGGGAACGGATCGATGGGGTAGGCCACCGGGTTGTAGAAGGAGCTCACGGAGATCGTGGGCCACCGCTCGGCCCGCGCGCCGGTGAGCAGGTTCTGATTGGCCCGCACCTCCTCCGCGGCCTGGCGCACCGGCGCCCGCGCGTCGGCTGAGAGGTCCGCGGGGGCGGCGAAGCGGGCCGGCAGCGCGTCCAGCGGCGTGGTGAGGCGGACGTCGTCCTCCAGGGGCACGTTGAGGAGCTGCTTGAGCCGCAGATAGGCCTCCTGGCGCCGGCTGCGGCTCTGGATCACCTGGGGGACCTGGTTGTCCCGCGAGACCCGCGCCTGGAGCTGCTCGAACTCCGACTTGTCGCCGACCTGGAAGGCGACCGTGGTCTGGCGGAGGATCTCCTCCTGCTGCGCCAGCGAGGCCTCGGCGATGCCCACCAGCCGGTCGCTCAGCAAGGCGTCGAAATAGGCGCTGGTGACGTCGAGCAGGGTCTCCGCGCGCTGGGCGTCGACGTCGATCTCGGCCGACCGCCGCCGCGCCCGCGAGGCGCGCAGCCGGGCCACCGTCTGGCCGCCGTCGAAGACGAATTGCGAGAGCGAGAGCCCGAGAGAGTACTGGTTCTTCTGGCCGAACGGCAGATTCTGGAGGCCGCCACCGGTTTGGCTGGACGGCACGTTGTTGAACAGGCCGGCGAACTGCGAGCGCAGGGTCCGGGTGTAGTCGGCGGTGCCCGAGAGCTGGGGGAACAGGCCGCTGCGCGAGACCATCTCGCTCCCCACCGCCCGCATCACCCCCGCCTCGGCCACCCACACCGTCTCGCTCTCGCCGGAGGCGATGCGCAGGGCGTCCTCCAGGGAGAGAAGAAGGACTTTGGGCTGGGCGAAGCCGGGCCCGGCCAACGCTGCAATCAAGATGAAGAAGAATCCCGTGATTTTTCGCAAGACCGACCGCTCCGCCCCTGCCCACCAATGGGCTCCTGCCCTCGCGCGTCACACGGGGAGGTTCTGTA
>DASXJP010000376.1:0-2294 GCA_036497345.1 Thermoanaerobaculia bacterium | reverse complement strand
CTCCACCCTGCGTCCAAGCCGCTTCTTTTCACCATCCCCCCGTTGCACTCGAACTCGCCAAGGCTCCCGCCGCCCTGCCAACCTCGCGAATCTACCCCCTGATCTGCGATTCCTTCACAGTCTCTGAGCTTGCCCCTTTTGGGCAGGCGAGGGAACCAGGGTTCGAGTCATCATGTCGCGCAGCGACCGAGTCAGATCCTCGCCGGTATGGAAGTGATCATCTCCGGCGTGCACACTAAGCTGATGGGCATACTGAGCCGGAGCCGGAAGTTCGCCACCCCAGGTTACCCCCTTCGGATAGAAGAGATAGATGTCATATGCGTATCCCCGCCAACCCAGGCTCTTGGCGACAGCCTTCCCGACCAGCTTGTCCGGATCATGGAAATGTCGGATACGCGGGTCATCGGCCAGGATGCCCGCCGTTTTTCTCGCGGTCGCCTCCTCGTCGAGAGGAAGCACGTCGATCCAGACGACGGCGACGCTCACATCTGCTTGCGGGAAAGCATGTACGATCGATTCTTGCACCGCACGGGTGCCGAAGATGCAGGCCCCTCACGTCGGAGACAACAGGACCAGAACCCTGGCTCGGTTTTTGTTGGCATTGAAATACTGCTCGAGCGGTCCGAGCGAGCTCTCGAGCGAGACGATCTCGATCTTCTTCGCCTCGGCCGCCCAGGCGGTTGCCGGGCCGACGCCCACCACCACCGCGAAAATCAAGGGGAACAGCCGCGCGAGACTCCACTGCCTCATCGATGACTCCTTTCGATGGCTCATCAAAGCCCCCATTGCGCGTAGATGCCCGCCCAATACGGGGCAGACACGAGGATCGCGGCCAGGATCGTGATGATCCAGAGCACTGTGCGTTGGATGCGGCGCCCCTTGGGTTTCGCGCAGATCTTGTCGTCCGCGCACTCCTGCGCGGGCCGCTTGTACGCCTGGTAGAAGCCGGCTCCCAGAAACACCGCGGTGAGCGCCAGCAGATACGGACGATAAGGCTCCAGCCGGCTCCCCAACGCGGAAGCCCCCATTCCCAGGGCTCCCAGGGCGAGCGGGAACAGACAGCAAAGCCAAGAGGCGAAGACACCGAGAGCGGTGCCCAAAGCTCCGAGGCTCAGCCAGACGCTCCGTGTGCCATGACTCTGGGTCGCGGCGCGGTGCAACGGTGTCGAAACCATCAAGCTTCTCCTTGTAGCGGACCGCGCGGCGTCCGCAGCAGCTCCATCTTCAAACCATCGAAGGCGACTTCCACAGGTGGGGGATGGCTCAAAAACAGAACGGGCGACGCTGAAAGCCCGTAGGCGCCGGCGTTGGGAAACGCCAGGAAGTCCCCCGGTTCGACCGCTGGTATGGGGCTCGCCTCCACCAAAATGTCATCGGGAAGACAGAGGCAACCCAAAACGTCGGTGGGGGAGATCAGTCCCCGCCCAGGTTGCAGCAGCTTCGGGGGCACCGACTTCCTCCGCAAGTCGATCCCGCAGAGATCCGCGCGTTGGTGCACCCCGCCGTTCACGACCACGGCCCGCCGCCCCCTATAGCTCTGCTGCGCCACGACCTGGGTCAGATACCACCCGGACTGCGCCACCATGTAGCGCCCCAATTCGATGACGATCCTGGCCGGGGACACGCGGTCCGCCAAGCGCTCGAGCTCCTCCGCGATCGGCAACAGGTTGAGCTCCGGCTCTCCTGGGCCGTAAGGGATGCCAAAGCCACCGCCGAGATTGAAGATTTCGGGCTGGACGCCCAGGAGATCCGCCGCCCGCACAGAGAGGTCCAGGCTGCGGCGCAGGTGCTCGACGACCGCTCCCGCATCGAGCACCTGAGAGCCGGCGAAGACGTGGAAGCCGACCACCCGCCGAGCGTACCGTCCGCATGAAGCAAGGTCCTCGATCGGGATCCCGAAACGGGAGCCGGGGCCCGTCGTCATCACCGCCGAAGGCGCGAAGTCGGGCCGCAGCCGCAGCACGAGCCGGTTCTCGTGCGGTCCCTCGGCGAGACCTCTCAGCTCGCTCACCGAGTCCACCGAGAGCAAAGCCTCCGGCAGCAACCGGAGAGAGGCCAGCATCTCGGGCGACTTGTAGGGACCGCTGACAAAGATCCTCTCCGCCGAGAAACCGGCCTGGAGCGCGGCCGCGAGCTCCCCAATCGACACGACGTCCGCGCCGAAGCCGCGCTCCGCGATCACCTTCCCGAGGCCGACAGCGGGATTGGCTTTCAGCGAGTATTGGATGTCGATCGAAGCAGGAAGACCCGCGCGGAGCCCGTCGAGTTGCGAGCGGAGACGGGCAAGGTCGTAG
>DASXJP010000375.1:0-11069 GCA_036497345.1 Thermoanaerobaculia bacterium | reverse complement strand
ACATGTTCGAAAACCCGGTCCACCAGGAGACCTTCCACAAGCTGAAGGAATATCTCAGGGAGCTGTTCGAGGAGCCCTACCACGACCCGGAGAACGACCACTTCTACGTGCGCTACGGCTCGACCGTGCTGGAGATCTCCGTCGAGCCCTACGGCACCGAGGAGACGATGGTCGTCATCATGTCCTACTGCGTGCAGGACGTGGAGCTCGACGAGGAGCTGCTGGCCGGGCTGCTGGAGCTCAACCACCAGATGGCCTGCGGCCACTTCTCGGTGGTGGGCAACGACATCTTCTTCGCCCACTCGCTGTTCGGCCGCAACCTCGATCCGCGCGACCTGCTGCGGGCGATCACCGCCGTGGCCACGGTGGCGGACGACTACGACGACCGGATCGTGGCCCGGTACGGCGGGCAGACGGCCCTCGAGCGCATCCAGGACACCGGCGGCCGGCGCCGCCGCCAGGAGGTGGGGAGCGACTGAGGGGCGGACCCGATGCCTGCCGCGCCGCTCACCACTGGTTGCTCTTGACCGCGGCCTCGGCCTCGCGGTCGAGCTCGCGCGTCTTCTCGGCCTCCCGCTTGTCGTAGAGCTTCTTGCCCTGCACCAGGGCGATCTCCACCTTGACCCAGTTCCCCTTGAGGTAGAGGGAGAGCGGCACCACGGTGAGCCCCTTGAGCTGGGTGCGGCCGAACAGGCGTTCGATCTCCCGCTTCTTGAGCAGCAGCCGGCGCACCCGCTCCGGCTCCTTGTTCTCGCGGTTGCCGTGGCTGTACGGGCTGATGTGGGCGCCGACGAGAAAGGCCTGCCCGTCCTTGAAGTCGACGTAGCTGTCCTTGAGCTGCACCCGCCCCTCACGCGCCGACTTCACCTCGGTGCCGGCCAGTTGGATGCCCGCCTCGAAGGTCTCCAGCACCTCATATTCGTGCCGCGCCCGCCTGTTGCTCGCCAGGGGGCGGACGGCGTCTTTGGCTTTGGTCGCCATGCGGGGGAGCATATCAGGGGCCAGCCATCCGACCGATCCGACCGATCCGACCGATAACGCCTGCCAGGCCCGGTGTCCGCAAAACCGCACACGTACGCTTCACCGGACACGGAACGAGAGGACTTCCAACCCACTCTCCACGACGGGACGCTGGCACCAGCCCTGCAGAGAGAACGCTGCGGACATGAAGAGACCGGCGCGCGACACCTCATACCCCCTGTTCGCCCCGAAGACCATCGCCCGTCCCGTCGCCATCTCCGGGGTGGGAATCCATACCGGCCGCCCCGTCCGCGTGCGGCTCAACCCCGCTCCGGAGGGGACGGGAATCCTGTTCCGGCGCACCGACAGTGGCGTCGAGATCCCGGCCCTGGCGAGCGAGGTCAGCTCGGTCGAGCTGGCCACCACGCTCGGCCGCGACGACGTGACGATCTCGACCGTAGAGCACCTGCTGGCGGCGGTGCGTGTGCGCGACCTCGACAACCTCTTCATCGACCTCAACGGCCCCGAGGTGCCGATCCTCGACGGCTCGGCGCTCCCCTGGGTCCACCTGCTGGAGGCGGCGGGGGTGAGGATGCAGCCGGGGACGCGGCGGATCTTCGCCGTCACCGCGCTGGTCGAGGTGGCGCTGGGAGGCAAGCGCATCCGGGTCTCCCCCTATCCCGGCCTGCGGGTGACTTACGCGATCGACTTCGCTCATCCGGCGATCGGGCATCAGGAGGTCGACCTGGTGGTGGACCGGGAGTCGTTCGAGCGGGAGCTGGCGCCGGCCCGTACCTTCGCCCTGGCCGCGGACGTCGAGCGGCTCCATCGCCGGGGGTTGGGGCTGGGCGGCGACCTCGACAACTGCGTGGTCTTCGGCCCCCAGGGCCCCAACAACGCCCCGCGGCTCCCCGACGAGCCGGTGCGCCACAAGGCGCTCGACGCGGTGGGGGACCTGGCGCTGGTGGGCGCCCCCATCTGGGCCCACCTGGAGGTCGAGCGCGGCGGCCACCAGGTCCATTTCGCGCTCCATGAGGCCCTCCGCGAGCGGCCCGGCTGCTGGACCTGGCTTCAGGGAGCTCCCCGGCCGGAGGAGGTCCGTACCACCGGAGCCCTTCCCCTCCCCCTGTTCGGGGACTAGCCGGGCGGCACGGAAACGTCGTCCGTCTCTTTGGGGGAGCCTCTCCCCTTTTTGGGGGAACCCTTCGTCTTTTTTGGGAGACCCCTCTCCCTTTTTGGACGGGGCTCCGTCTTTTTTGGGAGACCCCTCGTCTTTTTTGGGAGAGGGGTTGTCTTTTTGGGGAGACCCCTCTCCCTTTTTGGACGGGGCTCCGTCTTTTTTGGGAGACTCCTCGTCTTTTTTGGGAGAGGGGTCGTCTTTTTGGGGAGACCCCTCTCCCTTTTTGGACGAGGCTCCGTCTTTTTTGGGAGACCCCTCGTCTTTTTTGGGAGAGGGGTCGTCTTTTTGGGGAGATCCCTCTCCCCGAATTCCAGAGCCTCTGTCATTTCCAGGCTGGCGGTGTACTTGTACTAAGATTCCTCCTCAAGAAAGTGGCCGGCTTGCCGGCGGGAGGCGACGATGGTCGAGCGATGGGTACGGGTGTCCGTCTCGGTCCTGACGGCGGTCCTGGCGCTGGGGGCCGCCCCGGCGGAGACGCCGAAGACGCGTTCCTTCGATTTCACCTACAAAGCCAGGATCACCGGGCTGCCGGCGGGGGCCCACAAGGTGGACGTCTGGCTCCCCTATCCGGTGAGCGACGATCTCCAGGAGGTCACCGTCACGGGGATCTCGTCGCCGGTCCCCTACGAGGTCAACAAGGAACCCCGGTATGGGAGCTCGGTCCTCCACCTCGCGCTGACCGATCCCAAGGAGAGCGAGATCCCGTTGGAGATGACCGTGCGGGTGCGCCGGCGGGAGTCCCTGCACCACGACCTGCCGGCGAAGCCGTCCAGGAAGGCGAGGCCGGCGGAGGCCGACCCATGGATGAAGCCGGACCGCCTGGTGCCGCTCGACGGCACCATCCGCTCGCTCGCCCTCCAGGTGACCGCGGGGAAGAAGACCGACCTCGAGAAGGCGCGGGCCATCTACGACTACGTGGAAAAGACCATGTCGTACGACAAGAGCGGCACGGGCTGGGGGAACGGCGACATCTACTGGGCCTGCGACGCCAAGCGGGGCAACTGCACGGACTTCCACGCCCTGTTTATCGGCCTCAGCCGCGCGGTGGGCATCCCGGCGAAATTCGAGATCGGGTTCCCGATCCCGGGCGACCGTGGCCAGGGGGAGATCGGCGGCTATCACTGCTGGGCGGAGTTTTACCTGAACGGCTACGGCTGGGTGCCGGTCGACGCCTCCGAGGCCTGGAAGCACCCCGACAAGCGGGACTACTTCTTCGGCGCCCTCGACGAGAACCGGGTGCAATTCTCGATCGGGCGCGACCTCGTGCTGGCGCCCCCGCAGGCGGGCGCGCCGCTGAACTACTTCGTGTACCCGTACGTCGAGGTGGACGGCAAGCCGTTCGACAAGGTGGCGAAGACGTTCGCGTATAAGGATGCGGGGGTGGAGAAGGGGCGTTAAAAAGGGCCGGTGCTGGCTGGGGCGGCCTGCCCTCCGAAGCCTCACCCTCGGTCCCTCTCCACTTCGTGGAGAGGGAGGGCCCAGAGATCCACTGCGGTAGAATTCGGCACGTTGCTTCAGCTACGTTCCCCCTCTCCACGAAGTGGAGAGGGACCGAGGGTGAGGCTTCGGAGGGCAGGCCGCTCCGAGGGCATGGACGCTTTTGAGCCCCTACCCCGCCGCCGCCCTCGCCCGCGCCCCCAGATCCTTCATCTCCGGCAGCTCGCGCCCCTTGGTCTCCGGCCAGGTGATCCGGCGGGCGGCCATGGCCTTCTCCAGGCGCTCCCAGAGGTCGCGGTTGAGGACCGGCTGCCCCTCCTGGGTCTTCCAGCCGCGCCGCTTCCAGCCTTCGATCCAGCGGGTGGCCCCGTTCCGCAGATAGTCCGAGCCGGTGTGGATCGCGACCGAGATCCCCGGCGGCAGGCTCTCCAGCGCGGCGATCGTGCCCAGCAGGTCGAGCTGGTTGGGGGTGATGGAGGAGAACCCTCCGGAGAGCACCTCCTCCTCGCCGTCCCGCCGGATCAGGGCCGCCCACCCCCCCTTGCCCTTGGCGCAGGAGACACGCAGGAAGATCTCGGCCTGAGGGCGTGCGGCGGCGGGAGCCCCCTTGCCGCCCTTCTGCTTGCGGATCTCCAGCGTGGCGAGCTCGTCCGCGCGCTCGTTCCAGCGATTGCCGGCGTGACCCTTGACCCAGTCCCAGCGGATGTCGTGCTCCTGGATCAGCTCGGCGAGACGGCGCCAGAGGTCCTCGTTCTGGAGCTCGCCGTCCTTGCGCTTCCAGCCGCGGGCGATCCAGCCGGGGAGCCACTCGGTGATCCCCTTCCGCAGATACTGCGAGTCGGTGTACAGGCGCACCCGGCAGCGGCGCTTCAGGGCCTCCAGGCCGCGGATGGCCGCCGTCAGCTCCATGCGGTTGTTGGTCGTGCGGCGCTCGCCGCCGGAGAGCTCCCGGTGCTTGCCGCTCGTCTTGTCGAGCAGGATCGCCGCCCAGCCGCCGGTCCCCGGGTTGGGGTCGGCGCCGCCGTCGGTGTAGATGGTGATCTCAGGGAGATCGGAAGTCTCGGGTGTCTCGGATGTCTCGGTCACGGCGGCGGAATCTAGAGGAAATGGCGGCGGAAAGCAAAGTCTCCGTGGCACGTCTCTTGCGGAAGATATTCAGTCCCAGCCCGGCACAACGCCGGACCTCTTGCAGTCTTCAAGGAGGCCGCATCACTTTCGACGGAAAACCCTTGTAAAAAAGGAGGCATCCACGTGCGAGACGCTGTCGCTTCGAGCTCACCTCAACAGGGCACGGGATCATTGGAAGACACCAGCATGATGTACCGGGTCGGCCAGGCCGCCATGGTGCTGAGCGGCGCGGCCCTGGTCGCCCTCGCCGCCCGCCAGAGGCGCTGGAAGACCCTCGGCGCCGCCGCCCTGGCCGGCGCTCCCCTCGTCTATCGCGGCGCGACCGGTCATTGGCCGGTGCCGCAGTCGGTCTCCCAGAAAGCCGCGGACACGCTCGCCGGCGCTCCAGTCGAGACCGCCGTCACCATCGGCAAGCCGCGCCAGGAGCTCTACGCCTTCTGGCGCCGGCTGGAGAATCTCCCCCGCTTCATGAAGAACCTCGACCAGGTCGTCGACCTCGGCGACGGCCGCTCCCACTGGGTGGGCAAGAGCGCCCTGGGCCTCAAGGCCGAGTGGGACGCCGAGATCGTCGACGAGCAGGAGGGTCGCCGCATCTCCTGGCGCTCGCTGCCGGGCTTCCAGGTCCACAACGCCGGCACGGTCTGGTTCGACGACTCTCCCAACGGCCGCGGCACCGTCGTGCGGGTCTCGATGGAGATCGGCGGCGGGATTGTCCAGGGGATCGGCCAGATGGTCGGCAAGGCCCTCGGCGGCGTCACCCAGCAGCAGGTCACGGAGGACCTCAAGCGTTTCCGGGAGCTCATGGAGACGGGCGAGATCGCGACCACCGAGGGTCAACCCCACGGCAACCGTTCTCTGCTCGGACACCTGCACAACCCTATCTGACAACCGAACAACAGCGCCTGGAAAGGCCGGGAGATACGACATGAGAGCGGTTTGCTGGAACGGAAAAACGGACATCCGGGTCGAGACGGTGCCCGACCCCGAGATCCTCAACCCCCGGGACGCCATCGTGAAGATCACCGCGACGGCGATCTGCGGCTCGGACCTCCATCTGTACGACGGCTACATCCCCACCATGAAGAAGGGGGACATCCTCGGCCACGAGTTCATGGGCGAGGTGGTCGAGCTCGGCCGCGAGGTCAAGGACCTCAAGATCGGCGACCGGGTGGTGGTGCCCTTCACCATCTCCTGCGGCAGCTGCTTCTTCTGCAAGAAGGGGCTCTGGTCGCTCTGTGACAACTCGAACCCCAACTCGTGGATGGCGGAGAAGCTGATGGGCCACAGCCCGTCCGGCCTCTTCGGCTACTCCCACATGATGGGCGGCTACGCCGGCGGCCAGGCCGAGTACGCGCGGGTCCCCTTCGCCGACGTCGGCCCTCTCAAGGTGCCCGACGGCCTGGACGACGAGAAGGTCCTCTTCCTCTCGGACATCTTCCCCACCGGCTACATGGCGGCCGAGAACTGCCAGATCGAGCCCGGGGACACGGTGGCCGTCTGGGGGTGCGGCCCGGTGGGGCAATTCGCCATCCAGAGCGCCCGGATGCTGGGCGCCGGCCGGGTGATCGCCATCGACCGCTTCCCCGAGCGGCTGCTGCTCGCCCAGACCTGGGGGCGCGCCGAGACCATCGACTATGAGGCGGTGGACAGCGTCCTCGACGTCCTCAACGACATGACCGGCGGCTTCGGGCCGGACGCCTGCCTCGACGCCGTGGGCATGGAGGCGCACGGCACCACCATCGACGCCAAGGTCGACAAGACCAAGCAGAACCTGAAGCTGACCTTCGACCGGGCGCACGTGCTGCGCGAGGCCATCCTGGCCTGCCGCAAGGGGGGCACCGTGTCGCTGGCCGGCGTCTACGGCGGGTTCGTGGACAAGGTCCCGATGGGGGCCGCCATGAACAAGGGGCTCACCTTCAAGATGGGCCAGACCCACATGCACCGCTACATGAAGCCGCTGCTGGAGCGGGTCGAGAGAGGCGAGATCGACCTCTCGCGGGTGATCACGCACCGGCTCAGCCTCGAGGACGCCCCCGGGGCTTATCAGACCTTCCGCGACAAGCAGGACAACTGCATCAAGGTCGTCATGAAGCCGGGCGGCAACGGCCATTTCCATTCCCACGGTGGCAACGGACGGGAGCACTGATGCGCCCTCCCTCACGGGAACACCTGCGCAAGCTGGCCGCTCCCGCCGCCGTCCTCCTCACCGGAGCCGCCCTCACCGTCATGGCGAGGGCGCTCCGGCGCCGGCCGCCCATCCAGCTCCGGGACCGGGTGGCGGTGATCACCGGCGGCTCGCGTGGCTTAGGGCTGCTGATGGCCCGCGAGCTGGCGGCCGCGGGGGCGCGCCTCGCCATTCTCGCCCGCGATCCGGCCGAGCTCGACCTCGCCCGCCGGGAGCTGGCGGCGGCCGGCGGCCAGCGGGTGCTCGCCCTCCCCTGCGACGTGGGGAACGAGGACGAGGTCCGCTGGGCGATCGATGCCACGGCCGAGCGCTTCGGCCGTCTGGACATCCTGATCAACAACGCCGGCGTGATCCAGGTCGGCCCCCTGGAGCACATGACGGTCGAGGACTTCGCGGAGGCGATGCGGGTCCACTTCTGGGGCCCGCTCTACGCCACGCTGGCGGCCCTCCCCCACCTGCGCAAGCGGGAGACGGCGCGGATCGTCAACATCTCCTCGATCGGCGGCCGTGTCGCCATCCCCCACCTCCTCCCCTACAGCGCCAGCAAGTTCGCCCTGGTGGGCCTCTCGGACGGCCTGCGCAGCGAGCTGGCGAAAGAGGGGATCTACGTCACCACGGTCTGTCCAGGCCTGATGCGCACGGGCTCGCACGTCAACGCGCGGTTCAAGGGGAAGCGGGACGAGGAATTCGCCTGGTTCGCGGTGACCGACTCCCTCCCCGTGACCTCGATGGCCGGCCGGCGCGCCGCCCGCCGCATCCTGGAGGCCTGCCGCTACGGCGAGCCCACGCTCACCCTGACGCCGCAGGCCAAGGCCGTCGCGATCGCCAACACGGTGGCCCCCAATCTCGTCGCCAGGCTCCTGGAGCTGACCACGCGCCTGCTCCCAGGGCCCAGCGACAGCGGCGACGGCGAGGAGGCCCGCCCCGGCTGGCAGAGCACCTCCCGCTGGGTCCCTTCGCTGCTCACCCGCCTCGCCGACGAGGCGGCGGTGGAGAACAACGAGCTGCGGGGGGCGGCGGTGGAGTATGGGGGAATGGGAAAGTAGAAAAGGGACCCCAGGGACCCCAGGGACGGCAGGGACCACAGAGACTGGATCTGCCGTCCCTGGAGTCCCTGGACGATGAACGCATTCAGAAGAGCGGGCTTCAGGGGAAATACCGGTAGATCTCTCTCCGATTCAGGGCTCTCACGAAGACCACCACATCGCCGTCCAGAGCCAAACCGATCCGGAGCTCTCCAACCCGAATCCGGTAGTAATGCGCGCCGCCGTGGATCTTCTTGAGATGGGGAACTTCGCTCAAGGAGCCAGCATTCTCGACGCTCTGGATGGCCTGCTTGATCCGGACGAGAAGACCTTTGTCCCGGATGCGCCGAAGATCTCTGGCGAAGCTTTCCTTGAATTGAGTCTTCACTCGGAGGGCTCGCAGATCCGGAAGATCTCGTCGCGAGAGACCTCCGGCGTCCCTTCTCCCTCTTCGATCGCGCGGACCAGAGCTATATCCTCCAAAGCCTCTTCCATGGCGGCCCGCATAAGATCCCGGCGCTCCTCCAGGACCTCCACCAGCGCTTCCTTGAACAGCTCTTTCAGCCGACTTTCGTCGACATCTGGCTTCGCCATATCGTCCTCCTGCACGGGTACTATACCCCCCGGCATCCACTGACAGAGAGCTCCGGAGCCTTCGCTTGGACAACCCCGAAATCGCCCGCACCCTCGAGGAGGTCGCCGACGTCCTCGAGATCCAGAACGCCAACCCCTTCCGCATCCGCGCCTACCGCAACGCCGTGCGCACGGTGGAGACGGTGACCGTCCCCCTGCGGCGGTGGGTCGAGGAGGGGCGGGCGCTCACCGATCTGCCGGGGATCGGCAAGGAGATGGCGAATCACATCCAGGAGATGGTCGAGACCGGCACGCTCGGCTTCCGCGACGAGCTGCTGGCCGAGGTGCCGCGGTCGCTGATCGAGCTGATGCGCCTCCCCGGGCTGGGGCCCAAGAAGGCGCGGCGGGTCTTCGACGAGCTCCAGATCGGCTCGGTCGACGAGCTCGAGGCCGCGGCCAAGGAGGGGCGCATCGCCGCCCTCCCCGGTTTCGGCGCCAAGAGCCAGGAGAAGATCCTCGCCGGCATCGCCGACTACCGCCAGCAGGGGAGCCGCTTCCTCTTGAACGAGGCCGAGCGCTCCGTCGAGCCCCTGCTCGCCTACCTGCGCGAGACCCCCGAGGTCGAGCGCCTGGAGGTGGCCGGCAGCTACCGCCGGCGCAAGGAGACCATCGGCGATATCGACCTCCTGGCCATCGCCTCCCAGCCCGTCCCCGTGATGGAGCGCTTCCGCGGCTACGCCCAGGTCGACAAGATCCTGATGGCCGGGGAGACCCGCAGCACGGTCGTCCTCGGCTCCGGGCTCCAGGTCGACCTGCGGGTGGTGCCGGCGGACTGCTACGGCGCCGCTCTCGTCTACTTCACCGGCTCCAAGGAGCACAACGTCAAGCTCCGCCGGAGGGCGGTCGAGCGGGGACTGCGGATCTCCGAATACGGAGTTTTTCGCGTCCACGTGGAGGGCTCCGAGACCGAGGGCGAATGCATCGGCGGCGGCGAGGAGGCGGAGGTCTACGCCGCCGTGGGGCTCGCCTGGATTCCCCCCGAATTGCGGGAGGATCACGGCGAGATCGAGCTGGCGGCCACCGGCCGGCTCCCCGATCTGATCCGGGTGGAGGATCTGCGGGGGGACCTCCACATGCACTCCACCTGGTCGGACGGCCGCAATTCGATCGCGGAGATGGCCGCCGCCTGCGCCGCCCGCGGCTACGAGTACATGGTGATCTCCGACCACAGCAAGTCGCTGGCGATGACCGGCGGCCTCGACGCCTACCGCCTGCGCGAGCAGTGGAAGGAGATCGACGAGGTGCGCGCCCGCCACCCCGAGATCCGCATCCTGCGCTCGATGGAGGTGGACATTCTGGGCGACGGCTCGCTCGACTTGGAAGACGAGATGCTGGCCGGGCTCGACCTGGTGCTGGTCTCCCTCCACTCCCGCCTCGACCTGCCGCTCGTTCAGCAGACCGAGCGGGTGCTCAAGGCCCTGGAGCACCCGGAGGTGAACGTCTTCTGCCACCCCACGGCGCGGCTGATCAACCGCCGCAAGCCGGCCGAGCTCGACTTGGAGGTGATCCTCCGCCGCGCCGCCGAGCTGGGAGTGGCGCTGGAGCTCAACTGCAGCCCCAACCGCCTCGATCTCAAGGACACCCATCTCCGGCTCGCCAAGGAGCTCGGCTGCAAGATCGTGATCGACACCGACTCCCACCGCGCCCGCGAGCTGAGCCTGATGCGCTACGGCGTCGACCAGGCCCGCCGCGCCGGATTGGGACCGGGGGACGTGCTGAATACGCGGAGCTTTGAGGATTTCTGGGCGGCGATCCAGCGGTCTCGCATGTAGGATCTACATCAACTTACCTTTCTCCCCATCCCCTCACGGCGCGAGATACACATCCTTCTTCCCACCCTCCGAGCACCCGAAAACCCGGAAAAAGCGCCATTTCCGGCGATCTTTTCTTCTTGGCATGTCAATTGCTGGGTACTTACCCTTGGAAAGGGCAGCCCCGCTGGTACGTCACTTACCTCTGGCCAGGCTTGGTAAGCCGTACCGCGGATCGAAAACGCCGGCGGCAGTTTCAGCCGGGAGCGGGCGGTAGGGGGATATCGTGACGCCGACGAGAGATGACAGATTGCATTGGACTCAGGAGGACCGGCCCCGGCGCCGCGCCCTCCTCACCGAGCCGTTCCGGTCCCGGGACGCGGCCCGGCCCCCCATCCCCCCTCTCCCACGCACGACGCTCGACCGGCCGGACCTCGTGCGCCGCCGCTCGGCGACCCGAGAGAGGATCTCAACTTGAATCGAATCGGAGGACTGGAATGAGCGGACGGATCTTGATCACCGGAGGCGCCGGCTTCATCGGCTCGCATCTGGCGGACGAGCTGCTGGAGCACGGCTACCAGGTCCGGGCCCTGGACGATCTCTCGGAGCAGGTCCACGGACCGGGGGCCTCGCGGCCCGGGTATCTCTCCCCCGAGGTGGAGCTGATCGAAGGAGACGTCCGGGACCCCGAGGCCGTACGGAAGGCCCTGCGGGGGATCGACGCGGTGTTCCATCTGGCGGCGCGGGTCGGCGTCGGCCAGAGCATGTAC
>DASXJP010000374.1:0-23797 GCA_036497345.1 Thermoanaerobaculia bacterium | reverse complement strand
CAGGGCGGCCACATAGGGCCGCCCCTACGAAGAACGCGTCACCGTATTGTCGTCCCTGTGGTCCCTGCTGTCCCTTGGGTCCCTGCTCCAGGACAGCTCCACTGGAGAACGCGGTATCATCCGAGACGTCATGGCCCAGATCCTGGTTCAAGATCTCAGTCCCGCTTTGGTAGCGCGGCTGAAAGAACGCGCCGAGCGGAACGGCCGATCCCTGCAGGACGAGGTCAAGGCGATCCTGGAATCGGCAGCCAAGCTGTCGATGACTGAAGCTGGGGAAGTGGCAAGGCAAATCCGGCGAAGCCTGGAGGGGAGGATGACGAGCGACAGCGCCGATCTGCTTCGAGAAGATCGCGAGCGTTGATCGGGGCCTCGGCTCACCTCCCGAATTCACCCTTGAAAGGAGCGGACATGGCGCGAGTCAATCGGAACCTTGGCATGCTGTTCCTGAGCATCTACCTGATCCTGGCGGGCCTGGGATTGCTGATCGAGCTGCACTTCGCTTTCATGGGAGTCATCGAGGGGCTGCTGGCGCTGGCCGCGGGCGTCCTGATCCTGATCGGGCGCTGAGCCCGGTATAGACTGGAGAAGAAAAGGAGGATCGTCATGGCGGTCGAGATCACGGGCAAGTACATCGGCAATCTGAAGACGGAGCTGACCCACGGCCCCTCGGGGGCGGTGATCCGGACGGCGGCTCCGGTGGACAATCAGGGGGACGGCAGCTCCTTCTCCCCCACCGACCTCGCCGCCACCTCGCTCGGCGCCTGCATGCTCACCCTGATCGCCATCGTGGGCGAGCGCGAGGGGATCGACCTCACCGGCCTCTCCTTCCGCCTGGAGAAGCACATGGCGGCCAACCCCCGCCGCATCGGCGCGATCCCGGTCACCATCCACATGCCGGCCGGGCTCACGGCGGACCAGCGCAAGAAGCTGGAGAACGCCGCCCTCACCTGCCCGGTCCACAAGAGCCTCTCCGACGAGGTGGAGCGGCCGGTGGAGTTCGTCTACGCGGAGGAGCCGGTGACGGTGAGATAACGGTTGGCCGGAGCGCTGATCTTGATTTGAGAGGAAAAGAGGATGAGCAAAGTGATAGAACTGTTTTCTGCTTTGAGCGCTTTATTGAATTGCTATCCCGCCTGGGTCAAAACTCTCTTCTCTTTGTGGTTGATTTTTACCACGGCCCTATTGCTGGCCTTAATATTTGCTCGAACTTGCCCTCCCGCCGTAGTGACGGAGCGAGTAGAGCCGCCGGTTAGTCCATCAGAAGGGAACAGGACACCCAGTCACCCTCAGCCTGTTCCTACAATAATTTTTCCGCCAATCATCGTCATTTCGGGAGTGCCCATCGAGTTTCGCCGAATAGATGTGGCAGCGAAAGACAAGAACGGTAAAGATCTAAAAGTGGCAGTTGGAGTCCTATGGGATCCATATCGATGGGTACTCAACAGCACGGAAAGAGTTGGCATAAGCAAGAGTAACTCGACTCCTATTGCTGAGATATTACGTGGGTTACCCCAGGGTGAAACACGGCCCATCATTGCTGTAGGAACAGCTTCGCATGAGAATGCCGATGATCGACCAGAGGTAGAGGAAGCGAGGGCAGAGGTTAGGGCCGACACGCTCGTCGATCTCTGCCAAAGGCAGTATCCTAACGCTGATATCTACAGCCTTAATCTAGGGTTCTTTAGAAAGAAAGGTGCAGATTCCGATTCCTCAGCAACGGAACGACGGGTTATTCTGTTGGTAATTGAAAGCTGGGAGGCAGGTGCCGATCTCACCTCAGGAGTCAGGGATGCCTTGATCAAGGCGGCAGCAGAGCAGAGGTTTTCCTTTGATGCGAGCAACTACTCGAATTTTCCACCGGAGCGCTTCCGTGTTGTAGAGCGGCGAGCCAAAAAAGAGAAATCGATAGAGAAGGAGCCGAGGGCTGAGCAGAGGCCCCAAGCCGGCTAACCCGGCGCTTGCACTCGGACGGCCGGCTTTGCCGTCCACCGGTGAAGCGCAAGAACGTGCCTCGAAAGCAGGCCAGCCCCGTAGGGGGCGTGGGCATAAAGCCTGGGGATTTCACCCTCTGAGGCGTTATTGCGGGCCGGCGGGCCCCGCCGGCTTCGGCTCCTCCTTCGGCTTCAGAGGCTCCATTCCCGGCTGGTACAGCACCGGCCGCCCGGCCTTGTCCTTGGCCTCTTTCACCATCTTCCGCACATCGGCCAGCAGCTTCTTGGCGTCGTAGACGATCCCGTCCTTGATCGTGTAACTGACGCCGCCGACGCGGACCGCCTCGTTCTTCTCGTCGAGCTTGATGGCCCCCGTGCCGTAGAGCAGGGCCAGGTTCTCCAGCGGGTTGCCGTCGACCACCACGAGGTCGGCGAGCTTGCCGGGCTCGACAGATCCGATCTCCTTGTCCATCCCCAGCGCCTCGGCCCCCTTGAGGGTGGCGGCGCGGATCACCTCCAGGGGATGGAACCCCGCCTCGCGCAGCAGCTCCAGCTCGCGGACGTAGGCGAAGCCGTAGAGCTCGTAGATGAAGCCGCTGTCCGTGCCCACCGTCACCCGGCCGCCGCGGTTCTTGTACTCGTTGACGAAGGCCATCCAGAGCCGGTAGTTGTTCTTCCAGTCGATCTCGTTCTCGGTCGTCCAGTAATACCAGTAGGCGCCGTGCGACTTGCGGTTGGGCGTGTAGAAGTCCCACAGCGAGGGGAGGGTGTACTCGTCGTGCCACTCGGCGCGGCGGGCCCGCATCAGGTCGCGGCTCGCCTCGTAGATGTTGAAGGTGGGATCGATCGTGAAGTCGAGCTTGATCAGCTCGTCCATCACCTCGTTCCATTTCTTCGAGAACGGCGCCGCCGCCTGCTTCCACAGCTTGCCGGCCTCGCCGAAGCGGTGCGACTCGTCCGCGTAGTTGTAGTCGAGCGGATAGTCCTGGATCGTGCGGTCGTCGAACAGCGCCTCGGGGAGGCCGTACCAGTGCTCCATCGTGGTGAGCCCCCAGCGGGCCGAGGTGAGGACGTTGACCCGCGCCACGTCCATCTGCGCGTGATGGCAGGCGGAGCGCAGCCCCTTCTTCCTCACCTCGTCGATGGCCGCCTGCATGATGTCCGGCCGGTAGCCGAAGAACTTCACGCCGTCAGCCCCCTTGGCGGCGATCTGGTCGACCCACTTGCGCGCCTCTTCGGGCTTGGTGAACGGATCGTCGCGGCCTTGACCAAAAAAGACGTAGGCCTTGAGGCGCGGAGCGGTGATCTCGTTCCTGGCGCTCTTCGCCTTCTGGTCGAGCGTCCAGTCGAGGCCGTTGCCGCTCCCCGGATCGCGGACGGTGGTGATGCCGTGCCCCAGCCAGAGCTTGAAGACGTATTCGGCCGGCGTCCCCTGCTCCTTGCCGCCGATGTGCCCGTGCATGTCCACGAAGCCCGGCAGGACGTACATGCCGCGGAGGTCCATCTCGTGGTCCCCCTCCTCGGCCTTGGGGCGCTTGTCGGGATCGGGCGCCACCCCTGGGCTGCCCACCGGCACCACGTCGGCGATGCGGTTCTTTTCGATCACGATATCGACTGGGCCCATCGGCGGCGCGCCGGTGCCGTCGATCACCGTCACGCCGCGCAGGATCAGCCGCTTGAAGGGCCCCTCCCCCTCGGCCCGCGGCGGCGCCGGCTGGATCGCGATGTCCTTCTTCTTCTCGGCCTTCTTATCATCCGCCTTCTTCTCGGCCCCGGACGCGAGCAGGCCCCCCGCCAGCAACAGCACGAGCCACAACCAAGAGATCTTTTTCATTCGTCGGTTCCTCAAGAGCCGGAGAGCAGGGTCACGTCGGCGCCGTTCTCCCGGGCCTTTTTCAACGCCTTGTCGAGCTCTTCCTTATGGCCGGTGGCCCGGGCGGAGATGGCCAGCAGCGCGTACCCCTCGCTGCTGTCGAGATCGTTGGACTTCAGTCCCTTCCGCAGCCGCTGGAAAGCCTTGTCATAGTCGCCGCGCCGCACGTCGAGGCGCGATTGCAGGAGCCGGTACTCCTCGGTGTCCCGCAGCAGGCGGTCGACCCGGCCGAGCGCCGCGTCGGCCTCGTCGTCCTTCCCCTGATCGATGAGGAGGCGGGCGCGGCCGAGCTCGATCGCCGCGTTCATCACCCGCCGGGCGTATTGGATGTTCGCGTAATACACGGTCTCGCCGGTGTCCGGCGGCGGCTCCTCGACCTTCAACGCCTGGTCGTAGAGCGCCACGGCCTCGGCGGCCTTCCCCTCCACGGACGCCTTGAGGCCCCGGTAGTAGAGCATCCGCTTGGGGTGCCGATTCTCGTCGAAGAACAGGCCGAAGACCTTGGCGTGACGGTCGAGCCAGAACGCCTTGGGCTCCTGCTCGACGGGGATCTCGAACGGGGTCGACTCCCCCTTGACCAGGATGTTCCCCCGCACGGCGGCGTTGGCGCCGTTCTTCCCCTTGGCCTTGCCCTTGGCCGGATCGTAGACCTCGAGCTCGACCGGCACCACCAGGGTGGACTGCTTGACGTCGACCTCCCGCACCGCCTCGGCGGCGACGTCGAAAGTGCCGCGCGGCGTCTGCACGACCTTGTAGTGGAAGCGGTGGGGGGTCTCCTGCCGGGCCTCGCCCTTCACGGCCCACCCCTTGTCTGTCTTCTCGAACCGGTAGCTGTAGAGCACCTGCGGCAGGCCCGTGCCGTAGACGAACTGGGTGGTGAAGGCCTTGAGGTCCTGGCCGGTGATCCGCTCGATCAGGTTGAAGAAGTCCTCGGTGGAGATCGCGCGGCCGTTCTCCACCTTGACGATCTGCCGGAGGATCTTGGGGAAATTCTCCTCCCCCAGGCCGCGGGCCAGCATGTCGAGGATCACCGCCCCCTTCTTGTAGACGATCGCCTCGTAGGCGTCGCCCGCGTGGCTGGAGAAGAGCCGTCCCCCCAGCACCACGGGGCCGACCGATTCGAGCGAGCGGCCGTCCGGCAGGCTGTCGGTGAGCTGGCCCTGCCACCCCGCGGTGAGGTCGAAGCCGGAGTAGCGGTCGCCGAGGCGCTCCTTGCCGAAGAGGAGGGCCGAGTAGCTCGCCATGGCCTCGCTGATCCACTGGTCCCGGTAGCTCGTCCAGCCGACCTGGTCACCCCACCACTGGTGGGCGATCTCGTGGGCGATGACCAGCCGGCGGTCCTCCAGGCCGAAGAGGCGGTTCCAGATTCCCAGGTCCTGCATCATGCCGTCCCCCAGGGTGACGAAGCCGAGCATCCCCTGGGAGAAATCGCGGTTGGCGGTGGCCACCGTCAGCTCGTCGAGAGGATAGGGGCCGAATTTCTCCTCATAGAACTGGAGGGAGTCGGTGACGGCCTTCATCACCTCCTCGCGGGACGCGCCCCCGCCCCATCCGGAGAAGCCCGGGCCGAAGGCGAAGCGCACCGCGACGTGACCGGCCTGCGCCGTCTCCACCCGGAAATGGCCGACCTCGAAGGAGAACCCGAAGGCCGGGAAGTCGAGCGTGCGCCTCTCCCAGCGGGTGCCGTCCGGGCTCTCGCCGCCGTCCGCCCGGTGGCCGCTCGCCACCAGCTCCAGCCCCTTGGGCCAGTGGAAGGTCACGTCGTAGGGAGCGCGGTCGACCGCCCCCATATGGGGGTACCACCCCATGGTGTCGAGCAGGGTGAGCCGGTTCCAGTCCTTGTCCACCGGGCGCCCGGAGTATTCGACCACCACCGAGGCGGTGCCGCCGGGGGGCGGCGCCTGCGGCAGGACGACCGTCAGCTCGGCGCCGGTGCGCAGGTAGAAGAGCGGGGCCCCCGCGGGATCGGTCACCTTGGAGACCTGGAAGTCGCCGGGGAGGGTGAGCGGCACGGCGCGCGAGCCGGCGACCACGGGCTCGAGGTCGATCCGGGCCTTGCCCGTCAGGCGCAGCTCGCGCTCGACCAGGGTCATGTCGAGGGTGTACTTCTTCGGCTCGAAGGAGGGAGCACCGAACGCCGGCTTGCCGTCCGCTGTCCGCAGCGACGACTGGAGCCAGGTGTCCCACTGCCCCAGGTCGTCGAGCTCCACGCCGAGCAGCCGTCCCTTGCGCTGCTCGCGGGAGATCTGCTTGAGGAGCTTGCGCTTCTCCCTCTCCGTGGCGTCGAGGGGGACGAAGTGGCCGAGGGTCACCTGCTCCCGCTCGCCGGGCTGGACGCAGTAGAAGAGGTCGCCCAGGTCGCCGCCGCGGAACCAGGCGGCGAAGTAGCCGAGGGCCACCGGATCGCGCAGGGCGTTGAGCAGGATCCCCCGCTCGGCGCTCATGTACTTCCACTCCCCCTTCTTGCGCCAGTCCGCGAAGAGCGCCTCGGCGCGGCGGCTCTGCTCGGCGTCCGGCTGTGCCGCGGGCCGCTTGAGCATCGCCGCCACCGCTACGTCCTGACCGATCACCAGGACCGCCTCCTTGAATTCCGCGTCCAGCCGCGAGCCGCCGGTGAACAGCTCGAGCTGCCCCGCCTCGATGGCGTCCGGCGGCTCGACCTCCAGTCGCCCCTTGCCCAGGAAGACCATCTCGAGGGTCCTGCCGCCGACCGGCGTCGCCGGGATCAGCACCCCGTCCTCGAGCCTGAGCGTGCCGAGCCCCACGCCGAGCTTGACGTTCTTCAGCGTCACCGCGCGGGCGGGCTCCAGTCTGGCGCCGGCGATGGCCGCCTGGAGCGCGGCCGGATCGGGCGCCTGGGCGCGGAGGACACCGGCCGCCAGGAAAGCCGGGAGAAGACAGGAAAAGGCCGGAAGGCGACGCATGCTGTACATCCAAAGCTCCTTCGGGTGAAACTTTTCAGCGATTCTACGCCATCAGGCGGCGGCGCGCCGGGGCACCCACGAAGATCACCCCCACCGCCGCCGCCAGCGCCAGCAGGGCGCCGAGATTGAAGGCGGTGGCCGATCCCCAGCGGTCCCAGAGGGCGCCGAAGAGGAGCGAGGCGGGGAGCGCTCCGATGCCGATGGCCAGGTTGTACCAGCCGAAGGCCGCCCCACGCCGATCCTGGGGGACGAGGTCGGCCACCAGCGCCTTCTCCACCCCCTCGGTGAGGCCGAAATAGACGCCGTAGACGGCGAAGAGCGCCCAGGCGTGCCACGTCTGATTGGCGCGGCCGAAGAGATAGTAGACGGCGGCATAGACCAGCCAGCCGGCGGCGATCAGCGGCTTGCGGCCGAGGCGGTCCGAGAGGATACCGCCGGGAGTGTTCGAGACCGCCTTCACCAGGTTGAGCAGGGCCCAGAGGATGGGGATGAGGCTGGTGGCCACCCCGAGCTGGCCGGCCCGCAGCAGCAGGAAGGCGTCGGTCGAGTTGCCGAGCGTGAACAGCAGGAGGACGCCGAGATAGGCCCAGAACCTCCCGCCGAGAGACGCTTTGAGATCGACCTTGCCGTCTTTCTTCGGCGGCGCCGTCCGCGGCGTCTCGCGCACGCCGAAGAGCAGCGTCAGCACCGCCAGGGCTCCGGGGATGGCGGTGAGCAGGAAGACCGTGCGCAGCGGCAGCCCCTCCCAGCGCAGGAAGGCGAAGGCGATGAGCGGCCCCAGCACGGCGCCCAGGTTGTCGGCGGCGTTGTGGAAGCCGAAGGCCCGGCCGCGGATGGCCGGATCGACCGAATCGGCGATCAGCGCGTCGCGCGGGGAGGTGCGGATCCCCTTGCCCACCCGGTCGGCGACGCGTATCCCCAGCACCTGGACCGCCGACTGCGCGAGGCCGATCAGGGGGCGGACGGCCGACGCCAGCGCGTACCCGGCGAGCACCAGGGGTTTGCGCCGGGCGACGCGGTCCGACCACCAGCCGCTGGCCCATTTGAGCAGCGCCGCCGTGGTCTCCGCCGCCCCTTCGATGGTGCCCACGTAGGTGGCGCTGGCGCCCAGGACGGTGGCCAGGAAGACCGGGATCAGCGGATAGGTCATCTCGGTCGCCACGTCGGTGAGGAAGCTCACCGCGCCGAGGGCGACGACGTTGCGGCCGAGACGGGGGCGCTGGGGGAGATCGGCCATGGGTGGGGATTCTATTCTGTAGGGGCGGCCCTATGTGGCCGCCCCTACAGAAACGAAAACGGCCGGCAGGAAACGCCGGCCGTTGAAATCATAAAGACGAAGACTCTTACGAGCCGATCTTCTTGGGGGCCGAGGTCTGGGACCGGCCGGCCTTGTGGGTGGAGACCTTCTTCGTATCGCTCTTGGCCTCTTTCTTGGGCTTCGGCTTGTCCTCCGCCTTCGCCTTGGGCTTTTTGGCCGGCTCCTTCTCCTTGGCCTCCTTCTTCGGCTTCGGCGTCTTGGACGCCTTGGCCTTGGGGGCCTGGGACTCCTTCACCGGCTCGGCCGCCTCACCCTCGGACCGCTCGACCAGCTCGAGCACCGCCATCTCGGCGCCGTCACCCAGACGGGGGCCCAGCTTGACGATGCGCAGATAGCCGCCCGGCCGCGCCGTGAAGCGGGGCGCGATCTCGTCGAACACCTTCTTGACCAGATCGCGCTTCAGCACCCACCGCAACACCCAGCGGCGGTCGTGCAGGGTGCCGTGCTTCCCCCGGGTGATCACCTTCTCGGCGATGGGGCGCAGCTCCTTGGCCTTGGGGAGCGTGGTGACGATCTTCTCCTTCTCCACCAGCGACTGGAGCTGGTTGCGGAACAGGGCCTCCCGGTGAGAGGAGGTCCGCCCCAACTTCCGATGTCTCATCGCGTGACGCATGATCTCCTCCGTTTACGCCGCGGTCGAGGGGCGGTCCGGGTCCATGCCGAACCGGAGCCCGAGCTTGTCGAGGACCTCCTGGACCTCTTCAAGCGACTTCTTGCCGAAGTTCTTGGTCTCCAACATGTCCTTCTCGGTCCGGCGCACCAGGTCGCGGAGCGTGTGGATGTTGGCGTTCTTGAGCGAGTTGGCCGAGCGGACCGAGAGATCGAGGTCGTCGATCGGCTTGGCCAGCAGGGCGTCGAGACCGGCGAGATCCTCGCGGCCCAGCTCGCCGCCGTCGTGCCGCAGGCTCTCCTCGGTCTGGATGAAGATGCCGAGGTGGTCCTTGAGCAGCATGGCGGCCAGCGACACCGCCTCCTCCGGCCGCACCGTGCCGTTGGTCCACACCTCCAGGATCAGGCGCTCGTAGTCGGTCGCCTGGCCGACGCGGGCCGCCTCGACCCGGAAGTTGACCCGTCGCACCGGGCTGTGGGCGGAGTCGACCGGGATCCAGCCGATGCCCATCGACTCGTCGAAGTTGCGGTCGGCGGCGACGTAGCCGCGGCCCTTCTTGATCTGCGCCTGGAGCTTGAGCCGCCCCTCCTCATTCAGGGTGGCGATGTGGACGTTGGGGTCGAAGATCTCGACCTGCGGGTCCTCGCTCATCTGGCCGGCGGTCACCGTGCCCGGCCCCTGCACGTCGACCGACAGCACCTTCGGCTCCTCCGGGTGGAGGGTGATCGACATCTGCTTGAGGTTGAGGATGATGTCGGTGACGTCCTCGACCACGCCGGGGATCGACGAGAACTCGTGCAGCACCCCCTCGATGTTGACCGCGGTGATGGCCGCGCCCTCGATCGAGGAGAGCAGGCAGCGCCGCAGGGCGTTGCCGATGGTGGTGGCGAAGCCCCGCTCGAACGGCTGGGCCGTGAACCGGCCGTAGGTCCCCGTCAGGGTCTCGGTCTCGGCCTCGACCCGCTTGGGGCGTTGAAATCCTTTCCAAAGCATATGTGAGCTCCTTTCCTGGGATCGTCTCGGCCGCTCAGCGGCTGTAGAGCTCGACGATGAGCTGCTCCTGGATGGGGAGCTTGATGTCCTCGCGGACGGGCAGACGGAGCACCCGGCCCGTCGTGTTCTCGGCGTTCAGCTCCAGCCAGTCCGGCACGCCGCGGCCGCGCGCCGTCTCGACGCTCGAGCGGATCAGCGGGTTCTTGCGGCTGGCTTCCTTGATGGCGACCCCCTGCCCCGCCTTCACCTGGAAGGACGGGATGGTGATCTTGCGGTCGTCCACCTGCACGTGCCCGTGACGGATGAGCTGGCGCGCCTGGGCGCGCGAGGCGGCGAAGCCGAGGCTGTAGACGACGTTGTCCAGCCGCCGCTCGAGCTGCACCAGGAGGTTCTCGCCGGTGATCCCCTTGCGGCGGTCGGCCTCGGCGAAATAGTTGCGGAACTGCGACTCGAGCACTCCGTAGATGCGCTTGACCTTCTGCTTCTCGCGGAGCTGCAGGCCGTAGCCGAGCGTCCGCCGGCCGCGGCGGGTGCCGTGCTGGCCCGGCGGGAAGTTGCGGCGCTCGACGGCGCACTTCTCCTTGAAACAGCGGTCCCCCTTGAGGAACAGCTTCATCCGTTCGCGCCGGCACAGCCGGCAGACGGGTCCGGTATATCTGGCCACTGGATCTTCTCCTGACGTCCTCTCCCCGAGGCTACGGGGACTTCAACTTGGGAAGACGCGCGAGAGCCCCCGGCACGCCCGGGGGCGAGAGGCTCGGCGATCCCGAGACTGCTGAACGCTGCCCGCGTCTCAGACGCGGCGCCGCTTGCGCGGCCGGCAGCCGTTGTGCGGGATGGGGGTCACGTCCTTGATCGACTTGACCTCGATCCCGGCGGCCTGGAGGGCGCGCACCGCGGACTCCCGCCCGGCGCCCGGCCCCTTGACCATCACGTCGACGGAGCGCACGCCCGCGTCCTTGGCCTGGTTGCCGCAGCTCTGCGCCGCCACCTGGGCCGCGAAGGGGGTCCCCTTGCGCGAGCCCTTGAAACCGATCCGGCCGGCCGACGACCAGGCGAGGATGCTCCCCTCGGGGTCGGAGATCGACACGATCGTGTTGTTGAAGGTCGCCTGGATGTGCGCGACGCCGTGCGGCACGTTGCGCTTCTCCTTGCGCTTGGCGCCCTTCTTCTCCTTCTTGCCTTCCGCTTTGGCCATCTCGTCCTCTTACTTAAGGGTGACTTACTTCTTGGTCGCCTTCTTCTTGCCCGCCACGGCGCCGCGGCGCGGCCCCTTCCGGGTGCGGGAATTGGTCTGGGTCCGCTGGCCACGCACCGGCAGACCCCGGCGGTGCCGCACGCCGCGGTAGCTGCCGATCTCCATCAGGCGCTTGATGTTCTGGCTGACCTCCTTGCGGAGATCGCCCTCCACCCGCCCCTCGTCCTGGATGATCTTGCGGATCCGCTGGGCCTCGACCTCGGTGAGGTCGCGGACCTTCGTGACATCGGGCACCTCGGCCTTGACCAGGATGTCGCGCGAGCGCGAGCGGCCGATGCCATAGATGTAGGTGAGACCGATCCAGACCTGCTTGTTCTGCGGCAGGTCGACTCCTGCGATGCGTGCCATAGCGACTCCCTATCCCTGACGCTGCTTGTGTTTCGGGTTCTCGCAGATCACCCGCACGACGCCCTTGCGACGGACGACCTTGCACTTCGGGCAGATCCGCTTCACCGACGAACGTACTTTCATATCCGACTTCCTTTCCCCGCCGTCTACTTGAGCCGCCCTATTTCAGGCGCCTACTTCAGGCGCCTATTTCAGGCGATACACGATCCGGCCGCGGTTGAGGTCGTACGGCGACAGCTCGACCAGCACGCGGTCCCCAGGCAAAATGCGGATGAAGTGCTTCCGCATCTTCCCCGAGATGTGCGCCAGCACCTGGTGCTTGTTGCCGTTGAGCTCCACCTCGACGCGGAACATCGCGTTGGGGAGGGGCTCCACCACCACGGCCTCGACTTCGATCGCCTCTTCTTTCGTGGACAAACGTCCTTCCTCTCTCAAATTTGTATGCCCAACACCCGGGCGCCCGACGGCGTCACCGCCACCGAATACTCGAAGTGGGCCGACAGCGACCCGTCCTCGGTACGCGCCGTCCAGCCGTCGGGGTCCATCTTGACGCCCGGCGCGCCGGCGTTGACCATCGGCTCAATGGCCAGCACCATCCCCGGCTTGAGCTTCGGCCCCTTGCCGGGAGAGCCGAAATTGGGCACCTGCGGGTCCTCGTGCAGCGAGGTCCCCACGCCGTGCCCCGTGAACTCCCGCACCACCGAGTAGCCGTGGCTCTCGGCGTGGCGCTGGACGGCCGATCCGATGTCCTCGACCCGCCCGCCCGGCCGCACCTGGGCGACCCCCAGCTTCAGGGCCTCCTCGGTGACGCGCAGCAACCGCTTCGCCTCGTCGCTGACCCTGCCGACGGCGAAGGTCCGCGCCGCGTCGCCGCAGTACCCCTTGTAGAAGACGCCGCAGTCGATCCCGACGATGTCCCCCTCCTGGAGGGGGTTCTCCCCCGGGATGCCGTGCACGATGACGTCGTTGACCGAGATGCACAGCGTCGCCGGATAGCCCCGATATCTCAGAAAGGCCGGGACCCCTCCAGCGTCGCGGATGATGCGCTCGGCGAGATGGTCGAGCTCGCGCGTCTTGACGCCCGGGATCATCCGCTCGCCCACCGCGTCCAGCACCTGGTGGACGATCCGGTTCGCCCGATCCATCAGGTCGATCTCACCCGGGGTCTTGAGCACCGCGGCCATTGCATCAGGCCCCGGCGGCTTCACGATCGTCCCCATGATCGGCCCCGTGACCGGCCCCGAACAGGTCGCGCATCGCGGCGGTCACGTCCTCGATGGGACGGTTGCCGTCGATCTCGCGCAGTAGACCGCGCTCCCTATAGTAACCGATCAGGGGGGCGGTTTTCTCCCGGTACACCCGCAGGCGCTCCCGGATCACGTCCTCCTTGTCGTCCGGCCCCCGCCCGCGCAGCAGCGTCCGGCGGACCAGCTCGTCCTCCGGCACGTCCACCAGCAGCACGGCGTCGAGATCTTGGGCCGCGCCGCGCAGGATGCCCGCCAGCGTCTCCGCCTGCGACAGGGTGCGCGGATAGCCGTCGAGGAGATACCCCCGCCGGGCGTCCGGCCTGGCCAGCCGGTCGCGGACCACGTCGGCCATGGTGGCGTCGTCCACCAACGCACCGGAAGCCATGATCCCCTGGACTTTATTCCCCAGGGGCGTACCCCCGGCCACCGCCTCGCGCAGCATGTCGCCGGTCGAGATGGCGGGAACGCCCAGGTGCTGGCAGAGCACCTGGGCCTGCGTCCCCTTGCCGGCTCCGGGGGGTCCCAGCAGGACCACCCGGGCGCCACGGCTGTCAGCCGCGTCGGCCACGGATCCGGCCCCTCTTCATGAACCCCTCGTAGTTGCGCATCACGAGCTGGCTCTCGACCTGCTGGATGGTGTCCATCGCCACACCCACCACGATCAGCAGCGAGGTGCCGCCGAAGTAGAAGCGGATGCCCACGCCCTCCAGGAACCACTGCGGCAGGTAGTTCGCCAGGCTGGGCCCGATCCAGGGCAGCGCCCCCGCGTGGAAGCCGGTGAGCAGGAACTCCGGCAGCAGGCAGACCGCCGCCAGGTAGAGGGCGCCCACCAGGTTCAGCCGGGTCAGGATGCGGTCGATGTACTCCGCCGTCCGCTTGCCGGGCCGGATGCCGGGGATGAACCCGCCGTACTTCCGCATGTTGTCCGCCAGGTCCGCGGGGTTGAAGATGATCGACACGTAGAAGTAGGAGAAGAAGACGATGGCGATGACCTGCAGCAGGTAGTAGATCGGCGCCCCGTAGGAGACGAAGCTCGCGGCCTTCTGCACCCCTTCGTTCTGGATCATGCCCGAGAGCACCGTGGGCACGGTGACCACCGAGCTGGCGAAGATCACCGGGATCACGCCGCCCGTATTGACCCGCAGCGGCAGGTAGGTGCTCTGGCCGCCGTAGACCTTGCGGCCCACCACGCGCTTGGCGTACTGCACCGGGATGCGGCGCTGCGCCCGCTCCATGTAGACGATGAAGGCGACCACCGCCGTCATGAAGGGGATCATGAGGATCACCGCCAGGAAGTTGATGTTCCCCTTCTGCACGCCGTCGATGGTGTTGCCGATGGCCGGGACGAAGCCCACCACGATGCCGGCGAAGATGATGAGCGAGATGCCGTTGCCGATCCCCCGCTCGCTGATCTGCTCGCCGAGCCACATGATGAACGCCGTGCCGGTGGTCAGCGTGAGCACCGTCAGCGCGCGGAACCCCCACCCGGGGTGGGGGACCAGGGGGGCGCCGCCGGGAGCGGACATCCGCTCGAGCCAGATGGCGATGCCGGTCCCCTGGATGATCGAGATCACCACCGTGCCGTAGCGCGTCCACTGGGTGATCTTGCGCCGGCCCATCTCGCCCTCCTTGGAGAGCTTCTCGAGATAGGGCCAGACCACCGTCAGGAGCTGCAGGATGATCGACGCGGTGATGTAGGGCATGATCCCCAGCGCGAACACCGCGATCTTCTGCAGGCTGCCGCCCGTGAAGGTGTTGAAGAACCCGAGCAGACCTTGGGCCTGCGACTGCATGAAGTCGAGCAACGCGTTCGGATCGACGCCCGGGCTCGGGATCTGGCAACCGATGCGGTAGACGCCGAGCAGACCGAAGGTGAACAGCACCCGCTTGCGCAGGTCCGGGATCGCGAAGATGTTACGGAAGCTTTCGATCACGCCTGGCGCTCCTCACAGCGTCCGCCCGCGGCCTCGATCTTCTCGCGGGCCGATTTGCTGAACTTGTCGGCGACGACGCGCAGGGCCTTCCCGATCTCGCCGTCCCCGAGGACCTTGACCCGGCGGCCCGCGCGGACCAGGCCGAGCTGGGCCAGCGACTCGGGCGTCACCTCGCCGTCGAGCTCGGCGAGCTGGGAGAGGTTCACCACCGCGTACTCCACCTTGAAGATGTTGGTGAACCCGCGCTTGGGGACCCGGCGGACGAGCGGCATCTGGCCGCCCTCGAAGCCGGGCCGGCGACTGTAGCCGGTGCGGGACTTCTGCCCCTTCTCACCGCGGCCCGACGTCTTGCCGAGGCCGGAGCCGGGACCACGCCCCACCCGCTTCCTGGAGTGCTTGCTCCCTTTCGCGGGAGACAGCTCGTGCAGCTTCATGATTCCTCAACCTCCAGCAGGTACTGGATCTTGTGCACCATGCCCCGCACCGCCGGGGTGTCGGGACGCTCGACCTGGTGGCGGATCCGGCGCAGGCCGAGGCTCTTGAGCACCTCGCGATGCCCCTTCTTGGTGCCGATGCCGCTCTTCACCTGGGTGATCTTGATCGTCTTGCCTTCGTTCGCCATTGCTGATTCCTCTTAGGCCTCGACGGCCGGCGGGGTGACTGCCGCAGGGGCGGCGGGGGCCGCCTGCAACCGGTCGGAGAGGCCGCGCATCGCCATCACGTCCGCCTCGCTGCGCAGCGACAGCAGGGCGGCGAACGTCGCCTTCACCACGTTGTGCGGGTTGGTCGAGCCCAGGGACTTGGTGAGGATGTCCTGGATGCCCGCCGTCTCCACCACGGCGCGCACCGGGCCGCCCGCGATCACCCCGGTCCCCTCGGAGGCCGGCTTGAGCAGCACGCGGCCGGAGCCGAACTCGCCCAGCGTCTCGTGCGGGATCGTGGTCCCCTTGAGAGGCACCTGGACCATGTTCCGCTTGGCGATCTCGATCCCCTTGCGGATGGCCACCGGCACCTCCTTCGCCTTGCCGGCCCCATAGCCGACGCGGCCGTTGCCGTCCCCGATCACCACCAGCGCGGAGAAGGAGAAGTTCTTGCCCCCCTTCACCACCTTGGTCACGCGGTTGATGTGGACGACCTGCTCGAAAAACTCGCTCTCGCGCTCGAAGTCCCTGGCCAAGCTCGTCTCCTTCGCTTACTCGGAAGCTTAAAACTGCAAACCTTTTTCGCGGGCCGCGTCGGCCAGCGCCTGCACGCGGCCATGGTAGATGTAACCGCCGCGGTCGAAGACCACCTTCTCGACCCCTTGCTCCTTCGCCCGCTGGGCCACCAGCTCGCCCACCTTCTTGGCGGCTTCCTTGCCGGCGGTCGACTTGCCGAGGGCCTCCTTGAGGGCCGGGTCGGCGGAGCTCGCCTGCGCCAGCGTGTGGCCGCGCGTGTCGTCGATCACCTGCGCGTAGATGAAGCGCAGGCTCTTGTAGACCGACAGCCGCGGCCGTTCGGAGGTCCCCTGCACGCGCTTGCGCGCCCGCAGGTGGGCCTTCTCGCGGCGGGCCCGCTTCGCTTTCATCCGCTTCGTGATATCGCTCATCTCAGGGCCCCTTTACTTACTTGCCACCGGCCTTGCCGACCTTGCGGCGCAGAACCTCGCCCGTGTACTTGATCCCCTTCCCCTTGTAGGGGTCGGGACGGCGCAGACCGCGGATCTCGGCCGCCACCTGCCCCACCTTCTGGCGGTCGGCGCCCGACACGGTCACCCGGTTCGCCTTGGTGTCGATCTCGATCTTGATCCCCTCGGGGATGTCGAAGAGCACCGGATGGGAATAACCGAGCGCGAACTGCACCTGATTCCCCTTCACCTCGGCGCGGTAGCCCACGCCCACGATGTCGAGCTGCTTGGTGAAACCGGCCGAGGCGCCCTGCACGGCGTTGGCGAGCAGGGCCCGCAGCAGGCCGTGGCGCGAGCGCTCGGGCCCGGCGTCCCCGGGGCGCGCGACCTCGATCGATCCGTCGTCTTTGACCTCGACCGGGAACCCCGCGAAGAGGGTCTGCTCGACCCGCCCCTTGGGCCCCTCGGCCACGAACGTCCCGTCCCGGAGCTCCACCTTGGTCCCCTTGGGCACGGGAATCGGCATTCTTCCAATCCGCGACATGGCTGTCTCTCCTACCACACCTGGCAAAGCAGCTCGCCGCCGACCCGGCGCTCGCGCGCCTGGCCGTCGGTCAGCAGGCCCTGCGACGTCGAGACGATCCCGATGCCGAGGCCGTTGCGCACCGGCTGGATCTCGTCCGCCTTGCGGTAGACGCGCCGGCCGGGCTTGCTCACCCGCTCGAGATGGGAGATGGCCGGGATGCCGTCCTGGGTGTAGCGCAGGAAGATGCGCAACGTACCCACGGGCGTCCCCTCGATCTCCCGGAAATTCTTCACGAAGCCCTCCTCCTTGAGGAGCTTCACGACCTCCAGCTTGAGCTTGGAGGCCGGCACGTCCAGACGGTCGTGCTTGGCGATCTGCGCGTTGCGGATCCGGCTCAGCAGGTCCGCGATCGGGTCGGTCATGCTCATTGCTTAAGTCTCCTCGCCTACCAGCTCGCCTTGATCACGCCCGGCAGATATCCCTGCAGCGCCAGGTCGCGGAGGTGCACGCGGCAGAGGCCGAACTTGCGGTAGACCCCCCGCGGGCGCCCGCACAGCCGGCAGCGGTTGCGGTAACGCACCTCGTACTTCAGCTTCTTTCTCTCTCTCGCGATCTTCGCAGTCGTCGCCACGCTTGAGCCTCCTAGCGCATGAACGGCATGCCGAGCTCGCGCAGCATGTAGAGGGCGCGCTCGTCGTTGCCGGCCGTCGTCACGATCGTGATGTTCATCCCCTTCGGACGCTCGACCCGGTTGTAGTCCACCTCGGGGAAGATCAGGTGGTCCCGGATGCCCAACGTATAGTTGCCGCGGCCGTCGAAGCTCTTGGCCGGCACGCCGCGGAAGTCGCGCACGCGGGGGAGCGCGATCGAGATCAGCCGGTCCAGGAACTCCCACATGCGATCCCCTCGTAACGTCACCCGGGCGCCGATCGGCATCCCCTCGCGCAGCTTGAAGGCCGCGATCGACTTCTGGGCGCGGGTGATCGTCGGCTTCTGGCCGGCGAGCGCCGACAGCTCCTCGACCGCGTCGTCGAGAATCTTGATGTTCTGGATCGCCTCGCCCATCCCCATGTTGAGGGAGATGCGCTCGATCCTGGGGACCGCCATGACGTTGTCGATGCCGAACTCCTTCTGGAGCTTCGGCACCACCTCCTCGGCGTACCGCGTCTTGAGCCGCGGCACGTAATCCGGAGGGGTCTCGCGCACCGGCCCGGAGGGGGCCGGCGCCGCCTTGGCGCCCTTGTCCTTCTTCTTCGCGTCCTTCTTCACGTCTTTCGCCATGTCAGACTCGCCTCTAGCTAAAGGTGGCGCCGCAGCTCTTGCACACCCGCACGCCGCGCCCGTCGTCCAGCCGCTGGCGGCCGAGCCGCGACGGCTTCCCGCACTCGGGGCAGACGACCTTCAGGTTGGAGATCTGGATCGGCGCCTCGCGCTCGAGGATGCCCCCCTGGATCCCCTTGTTGGGGTTCGGCCGGGTGTGCCGCTTGATCATGTTCACGCGCTCGACGACGGCCTTGCCCTCGCTGGCGAGGACCCGCAGGACCCGGCCGCGGGCGCCGCGGTCCTTGCCTGTCGTGACGAGCACCTGGTCGTTCTTCTTCACGTTGACCTTCATTTCAGATGACCTCCGGCGCCAGGGAGACGATCTTCATGAACCGCCGCTCGCGCAGCTCGCGCGCCACCGGGCCGAAGACGCGCGTGCCGATCGGCTCGCCGGCGTCGTTGACCAGGACGGCCGAGTTCTGGTCGAACCGGATGTAGCTGCCGTCCTTGCGCCGCTGCTCCTTGACGGTCCGCACGATCACCGCCTTGACCACCTGCCCCTTCTTCACGGTGCCGTCCGGCGCCGCCTCCTTGACCGAGGCGGTGATGACGTCGCCCAGGCGCCCGTACTGGCCCGCCGAGCCGCCCCTGAGGTGAATACAGGAGATCTTCTTGGCGCCCGAATTGTCCGCCACGTCGAGAATCGTTCCCATCTGGATCATGGTCTCAACCCCTTACTCGGCCCGCTTCACGATCTCGCGGACCCGCCAGCGCTTGGTCTTCGACAGCGGACGGCTGGAGACGATCTCCACCACGTCGCCGACGTTGCACCGGTTCTCCTCGTCGTGGGCGTGGAGCTTCTTGGTCTTTTTCATCGTCCGGTGGTAGAGCCGGTGGGTGAACGTGTCCCCCACCTCCACCACCACCGTCTTGTTCATCTTGTTGCTCACCACGCGGCCCGTCTTGACCTGCCGGCGGCCCCGCTCGGGAGTCACCGGAGCGGTCTCTTGCGTGGCGCCCGTCGTGTCTATCTTCATCTCAGCCGTCGTCTCAGCCGTCGTCGTGTCAGCCATGTCTCGCTCCTACTTGCCCTGCCGCTGGTGCAGGATGGTGAGGACCCGCGCGAGGTCCTTGCGCACCTGCTTGACACGGGCCGGCTTCTCGAGCTGGCCGGTGACCTTCTGCAGGCGCAGGGCGAAGAGCTGCTCCGCGAGATCGCGCTCGCGGTCCTGCAGCTCCTCCGTCGTCTGTTCGCGCATCTGTGCAGCCTTCATCGTTTCACCTCAGCTCGTCGTGCCGCGTGATGAACCGGGTCTTGATCCCGAACTTGTGCGAGGCCAGGCGCATCGCCGCCTCGGCCACCTCCTGCGGCACCCCTTCCAGCTCGAAGAGGATGCGCGCCGGCTTGACCACGGCGACCCACTCCTCGGGGTTTCCCTTGCCCTTGCCCATGCGGGTCTCCAGCGGCTTCTTGGTGATCGGCTTGTCGGGGAAGACCCGGATCCACACCTTGCCGCCGCGCTTGACGTGGCGCGAGATGGCGATACGGCCCGCCTCGATCTGCCGCGCCGTGACCCAGCCGGTCTCCAGGGCCTGAAGGGCGTAATCGCCGAAGGCGATGTAGTCGCCCCCCTTGGCCATCCCGGCGCGCCGGCCGCGCTGCTGCTTCCTGAACTTGACCTTCTTCGGCATTAGCATGATGTTCGTCTCCCGGTGCTACGCCGTGGCGCGGCGCCCCTTCTCCTTGAGGAGGTCCCCCTTGTAGACCCACACCTTGACGCCGATCACCCCGTAGGTGGTGCGCGCCTCGGCGAAACCGTAGTCGATGTCGGCCTTGAGGGTGTGGAGCGGCAGACGCCCCTCCTGATACCACTCGGAGCGCGCGATCTCGGCGCCGCCCAGGCGGCCGGAGACCATGATCTTGACCCCCTTGGCGCCGAAGCGGAAGGCGGACTCCATGGCCTTCTTCATCGCCCGGCGGAAGGAGACGCGGCGCTCGAGCTGGCCGGCGATCGACTCGCCGACGAGCTGCGCGTCGAGCTCCGGCCGCTGGATCTCCTGGATGTTGATGTGCACCTCGCGGCCCATCTCCTTCTGGAGATCGTCGCGCAGCTTGTCGACCTCGGCGCCGCGGCGGCCGATGATGATGCCCGGGCGCGAGGTGTGGATGGTGACCCGCAGCTTGTCGGCGGCGCGCTCGATGTCGATCTCCGATACCCCGGCGTGGCCGAGGCGGCTCTTCAGCCGCCGGCGCAGCTTGAGGTCCTCGTGCAGCGTGTCGGCGTATTTCGCCTCGCCGTACCAGCGCGAGTGCCAGGTCTTGTTGTAGACGAGCCGGAACCCGTACGGGTGGACTTTCTGACCCACGTTCGTCTCCTACCTGCCCTTGCCCTCACCCTTGCGGGTGTCGAGCTTGATGGTGATGTGGCTGTAGCGCTTGAGGACCCGGAACGCCCGGCCCATCGGCGCGGGACGCACCCGCTTCATCGTCGGGCCGCCGTCCACGAAGACCTCCTTGACGAACAGCCGGTCGACGTCCACGTGGTCCTCCCGGCTCTCGGCGTTGGCGATGGCCGACTTGAGGCACTTCTGGACGTGCCGGGCGGCCACCTTGTTGGTGACCGTGAGGAGGTTCACCGCCTCCTGCACGCCCTTGCCGCGGATCAGGTCCACCACCAGGCGCATCTTCTGGGCCGAGCCCGGCGCATAACGAAGCCGCGCGATTGATTCCATGTCGTCTCTCCTTCTTGCCCGCCCCTCACCGGGGACGGGCCCCCTTCTCGACCTTCTTGCCGCTGTGGCCGCGGAAGGTGCGGGTCATGGCGAACTCGCCCAGCTTGTGGCCCACCATGTTCTCGCTGACGTAGACCGGGATGAACTTCGTCCCGTTGTGCACCGCGATCGTGTGGCCGACCATCTCCGGGATGACCGTCGAGCGGCGCGACCAGGTCTTGATCACCCGCTTGTCGCCGCGGTCGTTCATCGCCATCACCTTGTCGGCGAGATGGCCGTCGATGAAGTAGCCCTTCTTCAGTGAACGCGCCATGTCCTCAGCTCCTCACTTCTTGTTCCGGCGGCGGACGATCATCGGGTCCGTGCGCTTGTTGTTGCGGGTCTTGTAACCCTTGGTCGGCACGCCCCAGGGGGTCGTGGGGTGGCGTCCGCCGGAGGTCCGGCCCTCGCCGCCGCCCATCGGATGGTCGACCGGGTTCATGGTGACGCCGCGGTTGTGGGGCTTCCAGCCCAGCCAGCGGTTGCGCCCCGCCTTGCCGATCGACACGTTCTCGTGCTCCAGGTTGCCCACCTGGCCGACGGTGGCGTAGCACTCGACGTGCACCCGCCGCACCTCGCCCGAGGGGAGCTTGACCTGCGCCCAGCCGCCGTCGCGGGCCATCAGCTGCGCGCCGCCGCCGGCCGAGCGGACCATCTGGCCCCCCTTGCCGATCTTGAGCTCGATGTTGTGGACCACCGTGCCCAGCGGGATCTTGCGCAGCGGCAGGGCGTTGCCGACGTTGACCTCGGCGCCCTCGCCCGACATCACCTCGGAGCCCACCTTCAGGCCGTCCGGCCAGAGGATGTAGCGCTTCTCGCCGTCCGCGTAGTGCAGCAGGGCGATGCGCGCCGAGCGGTTGGGGTCGTATTCGATCGTCGCGACCTTGGCCGGCACGCCGTGCTTGTCGCGCTTGAAATCGATGACGCGGTAGCGCTGCTTGTGGCCGCCGCCGCGCCACCACGAGGTGAGCTGGCCGCGGTTGTTGCGCCCGCCGGACTTCGCCTTCCCCTCGGTGAGAGACTTCTCCGGAGCCGTCCGGGTGATCTCATCGAACGTCAGGTGGGTCTGGAACCGGCTCGAGCTGTTGACCGGCTTTCTCTGCTTGATCGGCATCGCTTACATCCCCTCAAAGAGCTCGATCGGCTTCTCGCCCTCGGCGAGCCGAACGTAGGCTTTCTTCCAGTCCGGACGGCGCCCCACGTGCCGCCCCTGCCGCCGCGTCTTGCCGTGGCAGTTGGCGATCCGCACCTCGGCGACCTTGACCTTGAACTGGGTCTCGACCGCGCGCTTGACCTGGATCTTGTTGGCGTCCCGCGCCACCTCGAACGCGACGACGTTCTTCTCCTCCCGCTGCTCCGTCGACTTCTCGGTGATCAGCGGGCGGCGGATGATCTCCTGGACTTTCATTTCGCCAGCACCTCCACCAGTCGGCTCAGCGCGTCCTCGCTGACCACGAAGAGCGAGCGGTCGACGACGTCATAGACGTTGACCGCCAGCGCGTCGACCGTCTTCAGCGCCCGGACGTTGCGCGCCGCCAGCGCCAGCGCCTGGTTGTCGCGGCTGTCGACCAGCAGGGCCTTCCTGCCCGTCACCCCCAGCTTGCCGAGGCGGGCGAGCAGCTCGCGGGTCTTGTGATTGCTCACCTCGAGGCTGTCGACGACGACGATCTCCTGATCGGCGAGCTTGCGCGACAGCGCCGACTTGAGCGCGTTCTTCTTCTCCCGCCGCGTCAGGTCCTTGGCGTGGCTGTGCGGGACCGGTCCGTGGACCGTGCCGCCGCCGCGCCACTTGGGAGTCCGCAGATCCTTCACACGGGCGCGGCCGGTGCCCTTCTGGCGCCACAGCTTGCGGCCCGAGCCGGAGACCTCCGAGCGGGTCTTCACCTTGTGCGTGCCGCTCCGCAGCCCCGCCAGGTAGGCCAGCACGGCCTCGTGGATCAGGTGCTCCTTGTAGGGGTAGCCGAAGATCTCCTCGGGGAGGTCGATCTCGCGCACCTGCTGGTTGTCGAAATTCTTCACCGCGATTTTCATCGGTTTGATCCCCTAAGCGCCTGCGCGCTCAGCCTCGCTTCGCCCGCCGGATCGCCACGTAGCCGGACTTCGGTCCCGGCACGGCGCCCCGCACGTAGATCAGGTTCTGCTCGGCGTCGACCTTGACGATCTGCAGGTTCTTGGTGGTCACCCGCTCGCCGCCCATCCGGCCGGCCATCCGCATGCCCGCGAACACTCGCGAGGGGTAGGCCGACGAGCCGATCGAGCCCGGCGCGCGGTGGAACATCGAGCCGTGCGAGCCGCGGCCGCCGGCGAAGTTGTGGCGCTTCATGGCGCCCTGAAAGCCCTTGCCCTTGCTGGTGCCGACCACGTCGACGTAGTCCTTCTCGTTGAAGATCGAGGCCTTGACCTCGTCCCCGGCCTTGAGCTCCTCGCCGGAGTCGAGACGGAATTCCTCCAGCTTGCGGACCGGCGCCACGCCGGCCTTGCCGAAGTGCCCCTTCTGCGGCTGATTCGGCTTCGCCGGCTTCTCCTCGACCAGGCCGATCTGCACCGCCTCGTAGCCGTCCGTGTCGGCCGTCTTGCGCTGTACCACCAGGCAGGGGCCGGCCTTGATCACCGTCACCGGGATCACCGTCCCGTCCTCGACGTAGATCTGCGTCATCCCCACCTTGCGTCCCAGGATTCCTTCCATGGCTTTTCCCTCTACTTCCCGAACGCCTTGATCTCGACGTCGACGCCGGCCGGCAGCTCCAGCTTCATCAGCGCGTCGACCGTCTGGCTGGTCGGCTCGAAGATGTCGAGCAGCCGCTTGTGAGTGCGGATCTCGAACTGCTCCCGCGACTTCTTGTCGACGTGCGGCGAGCGGTTCACGGTGTACCGCGAGATGTGAGTGGGCAGAGGGATCGGCCCCACCACCCGGGCGCCCGTGCGACGCGCGGTGTCGACGATCTCGTGCGTCGACGTATCCAGGATGCGGTAGTCGAACGCCTTCAGACGGATGCGGATCTTCTCGTTGACCATGACCTCTGCCCTTGTCTCTCCAAATGAATCGAAGCTACGCCACGATCTCGGTGACCGTGCCGGCGCCGACGGTGCGGCCCCCCTCGCGGATGGCGAAGCGGACCCCCTTCTCCATCGCGATCGGCGCGATCAGCTCGATCTCCAGGTTCACGTTGTCCCCCGGCATCACCATCTCGGTG
>DASXJP010000373.1:0-9665 GCA_036497345.1 Thermoanaerobaculia bacterium | reverse complement strand
GTGGTGAGGGGGCCAGGGGGTGAGGCTTCGGAGGGCAGGACGCCCCGTCATCCCAACCGCTCCTCAAGGATCGGCAACCTCCCCACCAGCTTCAGCTCCGCCGCCGTCACCCCCCGCGCGGCCGCCTCCGGGATCAGCCCGATCACCTCGGTCTCGATCACCCCGGTCCCCCGAGCCGCCGCCTCCTCCTCGACCCGCCGGAGGGCCGTCAGGATCGGCGTCCGCCGGTAATCCACCAGGTTCATGCTCACCTGGGCGAGATCGCGGCTGGCGAGGTGGACTCCCAGGGCCCGCACGGCCGGCAGCCCGCCGCCGGACTCCCGCACCCGCCGGGCGATCGAACGGGCGACGGCTACGTCCGCGGTCGCCAGCACGGCGTTGAAGGCGATCAAAAAGAACCGGGCGCCGATCACGGTGGCTCCGGCCGTGGGGTGGGGATGCGGCGGTCCGAAGTCCGGCGCCCAGGCGGGATCGGCGAGCCTGGCCGCCAAGCCCTCGAAGCCGCCGCGCCGAGTATTTCCGCGAATATTTCCGCGAGTATTTCCGCGAATATTCGCCAGGAGCGTCCGTTCCGGCACCCGGGCCGCCCGCTCGTAGAGGTAGACGGGGAGGCCGAAACGCCGCGCCACGCCAGGTGCCAGCCGATTCGCGGCCGCCACCGCGACCTCCATGGGAGTGTCCCCCAGGGGGACGAACGGCACCACGTCCACGGCTCCGATCCGCGGGTGCACCCCCTGATGGCGGGTGAGATCGATCTCCGCCAGCGCCGCCTCGTAGAGGGCCATCAACCCCTGGTGGAGCCCCTCCGGCTCTCCCGCCAGCGTCAGCACCGAGCGGTTGTGGTCGGGATCGGACGAGAGGTCGAGCAGCCGCACCCCCGGACCCGAGGAGGCCGCGGCGGCGAGCCGCGCCACCACCTCCGGACGCCGGCCCTCGCTGACGTTGGGGACGGATTCGAGGAGGAAGGGCATCCAGGGAGGATAGCAACAGCCTCCATGCTCTCGGTGCGTCCAGCCCTCCGAGGCCTCACCCCCTGGCCCCCTCTCCACTTCGTGGAGAGGGGGGACCTGTCTTCAACATCTTGCCGAGCTCGACAGCGCCTTCCTACGCGGGCCCTCCCTCTCCACGAAGTGGAGAGGGACCGAGGGTGAGGTTTCGGAGGGCTGGACGCACCGAGGGCACCGGCGTCCTGGACCCTGTTGGACGCCGAAGCATTCCTCTGCTACGATATGTCTCGTCTTTTCAGAATCAGCACAAATCCATTCGCCTGAGAGAGATGAGCTACTCCGGTAATCCCGCGCTTTCGTCCGACGTCAAGCAGCGGATCCTCAGCACCTTCGGCCAGACGGTGGATCTGGCCCGCGAAGGCAACCGCCAGGAGGCCCTCCTGGGTTGCGACTTCGTGCTGCGGATGGATCCCCAGTTCCAGCCCGCCCACCGGCTCCAGGAGCGGCTCCGCTCCACCACCGGCCCGGTCCGCGTCGACGACCTCCAGAGCGCTCCCGCCATCGAGGACCCGTTCGCGAGCCTCGACGGCCTGAGCCTCGACCTCCCCGACACGCTCCCCGGCTTCGGCGCCGCGGACAGTGGCGCCCTGCGCGCCGAGCTGCAGTCGCTGGCCGACCAGCGCCGGTTCCAAGAGCTGATGACCGCCGCCCAGCGCGAGCACGCCGCGGTGATGGCCGACCCGGAGCTCCAGCGCATCGTCAGCGAGGCCCAGGAGAGGATGGAGGCGGAGCCCTACGTGCTCAAGTTCCTGACCGGGGCGCGGCAGGCGCTGCGGTCCGGCGATACCGATGAGGTGGGCCGGCTGCTCGACAAGGCCCGCGCCCTCGATCCGGCGCACCCGGGCGTCGCCGAGCTCGACCAGGCCCGGGCCAGCGCCCCCAGGCCGCTGAAGATCCCCTCGGCGATCAAGACCGGGCCGATGCCCGTCACCCTGCCCAGCGGCGCCGACTCCGAGACCGACCGCCGCATCCGCGAGCTGCTCGACGAAGGGCAGGCCGCCTTCGATTCCGGCGATCCCCAGGGGGCGATCGACTCCTGGTCGCGCATCTTCCTCATCGACATCGACCACGAGGAGGCGGCGCGGCGGATCGAGATGGCGCGCAAGCTCAAGGCCGAGTCCGAGCGGCAGGCGGAGGAGATCTTCCACGACGGCGTGGGGAGACTGGAGGCCGGCAACGCCGCGGGAGCCCGGGCCGCCTTCCAGCGCGTGCTGGAGATCCAGCCCGGCTATTTCGCCGCCCGCGAGTACCTGCAACAGCTCGACGCCGCCCGGCCGGCGCCTCCTCCCCGGCCCACCGGGACGCGCGAGGCGTTTCCCGCCGAGCCTCCGCTCCCCAGGACCATGGCGCGCGAGGCCGCGGGGCACGATCTCAAGGAAGAGATCCTGGTGCCCCCCGAGCCCTTCGAGGAGGCCACCGCGCGCCGGCCGGCCAAGCGGACCGGCTCCACCGGGCGCGACAGCGGGCGTACCCGCCGGCTGTTCCTGCTGGTGGGGGGCGCCGTGCTGCTGATCGTGCTGGCCGTGGGCGGCTACGTCCTGCTCAACCGCGATCAGCTCTTCCCCAACTCGCGGGAGGAGGCCAAGCCCGCGGCGGCCGCCCCGAAGGGCGGCGCGGCGAACGACCCCATCGCCCGCGCCGAGCGGCTCCACAAGGCGGGCCGGACCCCCACGGCCATCAACCAGCTCAAGCGCATCCCGCCGGGAGATCCCAGCTACCAGCGGGCGCAGAAGCTGATCGCCGAGTGGGGCGGCGGAGCGGAGGCACCGGCCGGAGCGGGAGCCACCGGCACCGCGGCCCCGGGAGCTCCGGGTGCCCTTCCCGGCACCCCGGGCGCGCCCCCCGACGCGGAGGCTCTCGCGCGGCGTGCCACCCTCCTGGCCGCGGCCCACCAGCTCGCCGCGGCGCACAATTCCGTGCGCGCCCTGGGACGGCTGGAGCAGGCCGGCCAGATCCTCAAGCTGGACGGGGAGGAAGCCAGGCTCGCCGACGACCTCAGGAAACAGCTCGCGCCGATCGCCCCGCAGGTCGCCCTGTTCCAGCAACACGAGTGGGAGCGCGCCCTCCCCGAGCTCTGGCGCCTGCACGAGAAGGATCCGGGCAACAGCGACGTCACCCAAATGATCGTGGACTGCTACTACAATCTGGCTGTGCACGATCTCCAGCGGGCCGACGCCGCCAAAGCCGCCGAGAAGCTGAAGGAGGCGCTCAACCTCCGCCAGGACGACGCGGTGGTGAAACGGGACTACCTGTTCGCCCAGACCTATCAGGAGCGACCGAAGGACCTGCTGTACCAGATTTACGTGAAATATCTGCCGTTCCGCTGATGCGACGCCCGGGCAAGCCCACCGAGCCGGAAGAGCCGCTGCTCTTCGATCTTCCGCTCGCCGCCCCCGGCTCCGGGGAGGAGCCGGAGGCGGAGCTGCCGGTCAGGCCCAAGCGGCGGGCTTCCGCGGAGACCCGGCGCATGGGCCCCGTCCCCGTGCCGGAGCCCGCGGACCGGGAGGAGATCCGGCCCGCTCCCGCCCCGCGGAGCGAATTCGCCGGGCGGTTGCGGCGGCTCGCCGCCGGCGTCGCCGACCTGGTCGTGCACGCCGCGGTAGGCGTCCTCGCCCTGCTCGGCTGCCGCTGGCTGGAGGTGCGGCCCGAGATCCAAGAATGGCCGGCCTTCGCGGCCTTCCTCCTCTCGTTCTCCTTCCTCTACACCGTGCTCCCCCTCGCCTTCTGGGGGCATACGCCGGGCATGGCCTGGGCGGCCATCACCTCCAGGAACCGCGACGGCGAGCCGCTGACCTTCGATCAGACGGTCCGGCGCTGGCTGGGGGCCCTGCTGACCTTCGCCCTGCTGGGATTGCCCGTCCTCCTCGCCTTCGGCGGCCGGACTTTGACCGACTGGGTCAGCGGCTCGGCGACGTATCCGTTCGGCGAAGAGGAGTAGAAAGGGACAGCAGGGACAGCAGGGACCCGGAAGGAAATCCTGGAGTCCCTGATGTCCCTGAAGTCCCTTTTTATTCTCTGGCCCGCTCCCGCCGGTTTTCCCTCCGGTTCTCCCGCCACACCCCGATCCCCATCCACAGATTCCCCACCGCCGTGGCCGCCGCGAAGGCGAGCAGGGGGTTGCCCCCGGGCCACAGAGCGATGACCCCGCCGAGCTGGTAGATGAGCCCGCAGGCGCGGAAGGGCGGGAAGGCGAGCCCGCCGAGCATGTAGAGGGAGTGGCCGAGCAGCAGCAGCCAGAGCCCGGGGAGGGCCCAGGCGAGGTCCTGCCAGACGAGCAGCGCCGAGAGGGCCAGGGCGACGAAGGAGAGGTTCCCCTGGAGGCGCAGCACCCAGGCGGCCAGGGTGCTCCCCATCTCCCTGGGACGTGAGCGCCGGATCATCATCACCTCGACGGCGCCGCCGAGCAGGATCACCGCCGACCAGGCGAAGAGCACGCCGGCCGGGCCGCGGAGCTGATAGGCGAACGGGGTGGCGAGCGCCGCGCCGGGGAGCAGAATGGCCCAGGTGAGCCAGGTGATGGGGGATTGCAGGAAGGGGCGGCTGGCCGCGCGGAACAGGTCCCGGACCGGCTCGAGATCCTCGACGCCGGTCCGGTTGGGCGAGAACAGCGGATCGTATTCGGTCAGGCGGCCCGTCCCGGCCCGCGCCGGGCCAGGATCCGGCGCTGCGCCTGGGCCGAGCGGAGCACCCGTTCCCGGGCCTTGAATTCGGCGTCGGTCTTCATCGGCATGCCGTGGGCGTCAGCGAATTGCTTCTCGACCGCCGCGGGATCGATCTCCTCGATCTTCTTGGCGACCTGGGTCAGCAAGGTCAGGCGGTTCTCCACCATCTGGGCGAAGCCGCCGTCGACGAAGAGGACCTGATCGCCCTGCGGGCTCTGGACCCGCAGCTCGCCGGCCCCCATCGTGAACAGCAGGGGGGCGCGGCCGGGCAGGATGCCGACCTCGCCGTCGTGCGCCGGGAAGGCGACGAAGGTGGCGTCGGTCTCCACCAGCACCCGTTCCGGGGTGATGACGCTGCAGTGGAAGGTGTCGTTCTGCGCCATGGGCTCTCCAGCCTTACGCGGCCTCCGCCGCCAGCTTCTCGGCCTGCGCGGCGGCCTCCTCGATGGTGCCGACGTACATGAACGCCTGGTCGGGCAGGTGGTCCCACTTGCCGTCGCATAGCTCGTCGAAGGAGCGGACGGTGTCCTGCCGCGAGACGTAGACGCCCGGGAAGCCGGTGAACTGCTCGGCGACGTAGAACGGCTGCGAGAGGAAGCGCTCGATCTTGCGGGCGCGGCGGACGACGATCTTGTCTTCCTCCGACAGCTCGTCCACGCCCAGGATGGCGATGATGTCCTGGAGATCCCTGTAGCGCTGCAGGATCTGCTGGACTCGCCGGGCCACCCGGTAGTGGTCCTCGCCGACGTTGTCGGCGGCGAGGATGCGGCTGCTGGAGGCGAGCGGATCGACGGCGGGATAGATCCCCTTCTCCGAGATGCTGCGCTCCAGGTTCACCGTGCTGTCGAGGTGGGTGAAGGCGGTCGCCGGCGCCGGGTCGGTGTAGTCGTCGGCCGGCACGTAGATCGCCTGGATCGAGGTCACGGCGCCGCGGCTGGTCGAGGTGATGCGCTCCTGGAGCTCGCCCATCTCGGTGCCCAGCGTCGGCTGGTAGCCCACGGCGGAGGGCATGCGGCCGAGCAGCGCCGACACCTCGGAGCCCGCCTGCGAGAAGCGGAAGATGTTGTCGATGAAGAGCAGCGTGTCGACGCCGGTCTGGTCGCGGAAGAATTCAGCCATGGTGAGCGCCGAGAGGGCCACCCGCAGGCGGGCGCCCGGCGGCTCGTTCATCTGGCCGAAGACCATCACGGTCTGGTCGATGACGCGCTTGCCGGTGTCGCCGATCTTCGCCTCCTGCATCTCCAGCCAGAGGTCGTTCCCCTCGCGGGTGCGCTCGCCCACGCCGGCGAAGCAGGAGTAACCGCTATGGAAGCGGGCGAGGCGGGCGATCAGCTCCTGGATGATCACCGTCTTGCCCACGCCGGCGCCGCCGAAGAGGCCGGCCTTGCCGCCGCGCACCAGCGGGCAGAGCAGGTCGATCACCTTGATGCCGGTCTCGAACAGCTCGGTCTTGGAAGAGAGGTCCTCCATCTCCGGCGGCAAGTGATGGATCGGCCGCCGCTCCTGGGCGGCGATCGGCCCGCGGCCGTCGATCACCTCGCCGACCAGGTTGAACACCCGGCCGAGGGTCTCGAGGCCCACGGGGACCGAGATCGGCGCGCCCGTGTCGAGGATGTCCACGCCCCGCTGCAGGCCGTCGGTCGAGCCGAGGGCCACCGCGCGCACGCGGCCGCCGCCCAGGTGCTGGGCGACCTCGCACCAGAGGGTCTCGGTGAAGGTCTCGTCGAGCACCGTCCGCGGCACCTCGACGCGCAGGGCGTTGTAGATCCGTGGCAGGTGCTCGTCCGAGAACTGCGCGTCGAGCGTGGAGCCGATGACCTGGGTCACTTTGCCGTAGTTGCCGTTGGTTTCCATCATGCGTTCCGATCTCTTTGAAGGGCTCGCGGATCAGGACAGCGCGTCGGCGCCGCCCACGATGTCCAGGAGCTCCATGGTGATTTGCGTCTGGCGGGCGCGGTTGTACTGGCGCGTCAGCGCCTTGATCATGTCTCCGGCCGCGTCGGTCGCCGCCTTCATCGCCACCATGCGGGCGACCTGCTCGGAGGCCGCGGCGTCGTTGAAGGCGTGGAAGAGCTGCACCCGCACGATCGCCGGCAGCAGCTCGTCGAGGAGCTGCCGCGGGCCGGGCGAGAATTCGTACTCGACCGGCTGCGCCTTCTTCTCCCCCGGCGTCACCTCGGGCTGGAGCGGCAGGAGCTGCACGACCATCGGGCGCTGCTGGCCGGCGGAGAGGAACCGCATGTAGGCCACGTGGGCCGAGGCGATCTCGCCGCGCAGGTAGCGGTCGATCAGCGCGTTGGCGAACGGCTCCACCTGCTCGAAGCGCGGGCGGTCGCCGATCCCCGAGGTCTGCTGGGCGACCGGCCGGCGCAGGAAGCGGAAGTAGGCGATCCCCTTCTTGCCCACCATGTGCACGCGGGGCTCCAACCCCTGCGCCCTCTGCCCGTCCAGATGCGCGATCGCCGCGCGCAGGACGTTGGCGTTGTAGCCGCCGGCCAGCCCCCGGTCGGCGGTCAGCACCAGGAGGTCCGAGACCTTCGTCCCCTCGTTGGGCTTGAGCAGCGGATGCTCGAGGCCGCCGGCCGCGCGCGCGAGGTCGGCCAACAGCTCGGCCACCTTGCGGGTGAACGGCCGGGTCGCGATGACCCGGTTGAGCGCCGCCTGGTAGCGGGCGGTCGCGATGAGCTGCATGGTGCGCGTGATCTTGCGGGTGCTGCGCACCGCCTTGCGGCGCTTGACGAGGGCTCGCCGGTTCGCCATCTTGGACCTTTCCTACGCCGTCGCCGGAGCCGCCGCGCGGGCCGGGGCGTTGACTTTGTATTGCGACTTGAAATCGCGGATCGCCTGGCTGATCTTCTCGACGAGGCCGCTGTCGAGGTCCTTGGCGTGGTCGAGCTCGTCGACGAGCGCCGGGTGCTGGTCGCGGAAGTACTTCAGCATCGCGGCCTCGAACTGCGCCACCCCGTGCAACGGCACGTCGTCCAGGAAACCGCGGGTGCCGGCGAAGAGCGACAGCACCTCCTCGTTGACGTCGAACGGCTGGTACTGCGGCTGCTTGAGCAGCTCCACCATGCGCTGGCCGCGGTCGAGCTGGCGCTGGGAGGCGGTATCGAGCTCGGTGCCGAGTTGGGCGAACGCCTCGAGCTCGCGGAACGATGCGAGGTCGAGCCGCAGCGAGCCGGCCACCTTCTTCATCGTCTTCCGCTGCGCGTTGCCGCCCACGCGGGAGACGCTGATGCCGACGTTGATCGCGGGACGCACGCCGGCGAAGAAGAGGTCGGGCTCGAGGTAGATCTGGCCGTCGGTGATCGAGATCACGTTGGTCTGGATGTAGGCCGAGACCTCGCCCTCCAGCGTCTCGATGATCGGCAGCGCCGTCATCGAGCCGCCGCTGTCCGGGAAGCGGTGGACCGTGTATTTGTCCTTGTCGGGCAGCGAGGCGAGGAAGGCCTCGGCCTTGTGCTTGCCGTGCGGCCGGTGGTAGGTGCCGTCGGCGCCGTCCGGGCGCACCTCGACGGGCGCGTCCAGCCCCTGCGGGTGCTTGACGGCGAGCGCGCGGTCGGTGCTGCTCTCCGGCGTGTCCTTGGGCACCACGGCGTACTCGTCGCGCATCTTCACGCTGCGCTCCAGCAGGCGGGAGTGGAGATAGAAGACGTCGCCCGGGTAGGCCTCGCGGCCCGGCGGCCGGCGCAGCAGCAGCGAGAGCTGGCGGTAGGCTTGCGCCTGCTTCGACAGGTCGTCGTAGACGCAGAGGGTGGCCCGCCCGTCCTGGTACATGAAGTACTCGGCCATCGCCGCGCCGGCGTAGGGGGCGATGTATTGCAGCGGCGCCGGGTCCGCCGCCGAGGCCGAGATCACGATCGTATAGTCCATCGCGCCCAGCTCGCGCAGCTTCTCCACCACGCCGACCACCGTCGACTCCTTGAGGCCGATGGCCACGTAGACGCAGATCACGTCGCCGCCGCGCTGGTTGACGATGGTGTCGATGGCCACCGCGGACTTGCCGGTCTTGCGGTCGCCGATGATCAGCTCGCGCTGGCCGCGGCCGATCGGGATCATGCCGTCGATGGCCTTGATGCCGGTCTGCAGCGGCTCGTTGACCGGCTGGCGCTCGGCGATGCCGGGGGCCTTGAACTCCAGCGGCCGGCGGTACGGCGTGCTGACGTCCCCCTTGCCGTCGAGCGGCCGGCCGAGCGGATCGATGACGCGGCCGATCAGCTCCGGGCCGACGGGGACGGAGAGCAGCTCGCGGGTGCGGCGCACCTCGTCCCCCTCCTTGATCCCCAGGTACTCGCCGAGGACCACGGCGCCCACCGACTCCTCGTCCAGGTTGAACACCTGCCCCTGGGCGCCGTTGGCGAACTCCAGGCGCTCGCCGGCCATCGCTCCCGTGAGGCCATAAATGCGGGCGATGCCGTCGCCCACCTCCAGCACCTTGCCGACCTCCGCGAGGTCGATCCGGGTGCGGTACGTGCGGATCTCTTCTTCGATGACCGACGCGATCTCGTCGACTTTGAATCTCATGAAAGCTCCTTGGGCTCCTCTCCTACGACTCGGCGACGTAGGCCTTGCCGCTTTGGATCTCACGCGAGGCGCGCGCCAGCAGCGCCTCGGTCAATTGGTGCAGGCGCGACGCCAGGCTGGCGTCGACCTTCCGCCCCTCGAGCTCGATCACCACTCCGGCGACCAGCGATGGATCGACGTGCTCGATCAGCGTCGGCTTGCGATCGACGGCGGCGGTGATGGCGTCCGACAGCCGGGCGCGCAGGGCGTCGGTGAGCGGCACGGCGGTGCGGATGTGGACGTCCATCCCGCCGCGCAGGTGCCGCAGCGCCCTTCGATACTCCGTGGCGACGGCGCGCAGGGAGCCGAGGCGCCCCTTGCGGCCGATCACCTGGAGCGAGTCGACCAGCAGGTCGCTCGCACGCCCCCGGAAGGCCTTCTCGATCACCTCCACGTGCGGGCCCTCCTGGATCAGCGGGCTGGTCAGGAACTG
>DASXJP010000372.1:0-2854 GCA_036497345.1 Thermoanaerobaculia bacterium | reverse complement strand
GCTCTCTTTCTGGGACCGGTTCGGACGCCGCACCGTGGACCGCCGCGGCCTGGCGCCGGGCGACTCCGTGCTCGACCTCTGCTGCGGGACCGGGGCCTCGGCCCTCCCCGCCGCCGAGCGGGTGGGCCCCTCAGGCCGCGTGCTCGGCCTCGACCTGGCGGAGAGCCTGATCCGGAGGGCCCGTGTCAAGGCGACCATCCGGCGCCTCGACAACGTCGAGCTGCGGGTAGAGGACCTCGAGCAGGTGGAGCTCCCGCCGGCCTCGTTCGACGTCGTGATCTGCGTCTTCGGTCTCTTCTTCCTGCCGGACATGGCGGGAGTGCTGCGGCGGATGTGGCGCTGGGTGCGGCCGGGCGGCCGGCTGGCGGTGACCACCTGGGGGCCGCGCCTGTTCCAGCCGGCGGACGGGCTCTTCTGGGACGCGGTCCGCGCCGAGCGGCCGGACCTCTACCGGCAGGCCCACCCCCGGGATCTCATCGCGGACCCCGAGGCCCTGCGCCGCCTGTTCGAGGAGAGCGGCATTCCGGGCGTCGGGATCGAGGCCGAGGCGGGGTTCCACCCGACGCCCGAGCCCGAGGACTGGTGGACCGTGGTGATGGGCACCGGCTACCGCGGCACGGTCGAGGCGCTCGATCCGGAAGCCCTAGCCCGGGTGCGCGCCCGGACCCTGCGCTCCTTCGCGGCCACCGGCGCCCGGCAGATCGAGACCAACGTGATCTACGCCGTGGCGGCGAAGTAGCAAGGCCAGCAGCAGGGACTCCAGGGACAACAGGGACAGAAGAATGGAGCCGTCCCAGATTCTTTGTGTCCCTGTTGTCCCTGGAGTCCCTGAAGTCCCTGCTTTTCCTGGTGCCGGCCGGTGCGTATGCTCCGCGCGTGAACATCGACGGGCAGTCCCGGCGCAAGATCTACGACACCATCCGGCGCATCCCCCGGGGGCGGGTGGCCACCTATGGCCAGATCGCGGCGCTGGCGGGGCTCCCCCGAAGGGCACGCATGGTGGGCCAGGCCCTGCGCTCGACGCCGGACGGCGTGGAGATCCCCTGGCACCGCGTGATCAACGCGCAGGGGACGATCAGCCCGCGCGGCGGGATCGGCTGGGAGGAGGGGTATCAGCGCCATCTGCTCGAAGAGGAGGGGGTGGTCTTCAGCAAGGGCGGCAAGGTCGACCTCGACCGCTTCGGCTGGGACCCGGACCGGCCCGCGCGGCGCCCGCGGAAGCCGCGCCGCTTCGCCGCCGAGATCCGCGCCATCGAGGAGACCCTGCGCCCTCTCGGCACCCCTGAAAGGGCCGAGGGCGCCAAGGCCTACCTCAAGAGCGATCTGGATTTCCTGGGGGTGGCGACCGATCCCCTGCGCGCCGCGGCCCGCGACTGGCTACGGGATCATCCCGACCTGGATCACGACGCGCTCGTGGGGCTGGTCGAGGCTCTGTGGTCGAAGCCGGTCCACGAGCTGCGCGCCTTCGGCGTCGAGCTCCTCCAGGCCCGCCGCGCCCTGCTGCGGAGCGAGGATCTCGACCTCCTCGAAGACCTCCTCAGCCGCTCCCGCTCCTGGGCCTACGTGGACACGATCGCCATCCAGATCGTGGGCCCGCTCGTCGAGCGCGATCCACGCCTCAATGCCCGGTTGGACCGCTGGGTCGAAGACGAGGATTTCTGGCTCCGCCGCTCCGCCCTCCTCGCCCTCCTCCTGCCGCTCCGCCGTGGCGAGGGAGACTGGCCCCGCTTCGTCCGCTACGCCGACGCCCTGCTGCACGAGAAGGAATTCTTCATCCGCAAGGCGATCGGCTGGGTCCTGCGCGAGGTCGCGAAGAAGCACCCGGACCGGGTGCGCGCCTTCCTCCGCGAGCGGGAGGGGAGGGTCTCCGGGGTGACGCGGCGGGAGGCGGAGAAGTATCTGGCCTAAAAAATATCCGGGGCGAAGGCGGTAGAGACGTCCCGACGTTGAAGGCCTGCGAACGTCGTGCTGAAACGGACTGGGAACGTCTCTACCCCTTCGTCAAACATGGGTGGCCACAGGCTCCGGCCTGGTTTCCTGTAAAATCCTGTCATTCCGCGAACCCACAAATGGCCGAGCACACGCTGACCCTCCTCCACCTCTCCGACCTCCACGTGCGCCTTTCCGAGAGGTCGGCCTGGAGGCGGCGGTGGGTGCTGGGAGATGCCTGGAAAAAGAACCTGGATGCCCTCTGCGCGGAGGGTCCCTTCGATCTGGTCTGCTTCACGGGCGACGTGGCCTTCGCCGGTAAGCCCCAGGAGTACTACCAGGCGACCGAATTCTTCCAATCCGTGCTCGATCGCCTCGGGCTGGGGTGGGACCGCTTCTTTCCAATTCCCGGCAATCACGACATCAACCGGAAGATCGCGCCCGCGGCTTGGAAGGGGTTGCGCGAGAAGCTCCCGCGAGCCAACCGTCCAGAGGTTTCGAGCTGGCTCGCCGGCGGCTCGGCGCCATTGGGATTCGACGACCGCGAGCGTGCTCAGATCCTGAAACGGCAGGCAGCCTATCGGAAATGGGTCCGGGATCTCGGCCGGCCGGAGCTCGATCCCGCCGGCTCGCCACACGGCCGGCTCGGTTATCGCCAGACCCCGAGCCTCCCCGGCCTGTCCTTCCCCTTCCACATCCTGGGCTTCGACTCCTCCTGGTCCTGCGGCGACGACAACGACGCCGGCAAGCTCTGGCTCACTGACGAGCAGGTCATGCGCCTGGCCACGAACGCCCAAGGGGAGCCTCTGGACGGCTTCCGTCTGGCCCTGGTGCATCACCCCTTCGACGAGCTCGCGGACGGTGCCGAGATGCGGCGGCTGCTCGCGGAGCGGGTCGATCTGGTGTTACGGGGTCATCTCCACAA
>DASXJP010000371.1:0-2117 GCA_036497345.1 Thermoanaerobaculia bacterium | reverse complement strand
TGCTTCCTCCGAAACCGGATTGACGTTAGATCCGACAGATCGGTCGGATCTGTCGTATCCGTCGGATCGTCTTGGTGGCGGGGGCGGGGCGGGTACAAGCCCCAGCCCTGGGAAATTTTCCGCCGGGTTCGCGAACAGCGTCCCCACCAGCCCCCGCCCGCGGATCTCGTCCGGCTCGAAGAGGCGGATCACCCCGTACTCGCCGTCGTACCCCGCCTCCCGCCGCACCCGCCCCTCGCGCAGCCGGAAGAGAGCCTCCCGCAACAGCCCCCCTCCGGCGCGCTCGACGTCCTCCAGGGGGAGGCGCTCCAGGATGTCGATCTCCGGGCCGAGCTTGCCCACGAGCTGCGCGGCGGCGGCCTCCACCGAGCGGGCCTTGGGACCGACGTCGTGGATCTCCGCCAGGATCTCCGGCAGTTGCACCAGGCTGCGGAACGGCACCGGCCGCGGCGGCGTGGCGTCCTCGGGACGATCGGCCAGCTCCTCGACCCGGTGCATCACGCCCACCGTCAGCGGCTTGCCACAGGACGGGCAGCGACCCTCCAGCCGGCGGGTCTCGGGAGGCTCCAGGCGCACGCCGCAGGCGCGGTGGCCGTCCAGGTGGTACTTCCCCTCCTCGGGGAAAAACTCCACCGTGCCGCCGTACCCCTCCCCCGTCTCCAGCGCCCGCCGGATGGCGAAGTAGTCGAGGTCCGTGTCGAACGCGCAGGCCTCGCGCCCCAGCTTCGGCGGCGAATGGGCGTCCGAGTTGCTGACCAGGGTGAACCGGTCGAGCTGGGAGACGCGCCAGTTCATCGGCGGGTCCGAGGAGAGGCCCGTCTCCACCGCGAAGATGTGGGGAGCGAGATCGCCGTAGCACTCGTCGATCGAGTCGAAGCCCGACTTCGAGCCCAGCGCGGCGAACCAGGGGGTCCAGATGTGGGCGGGGATCAGATACGCGTCCGGCCCGCTCGCCAGCGCGATCTCCAGCAGATGGCGCGAGTCGAGCCCCAGGATCGGCCGGCCATCCGAGGAAATATTTCCGATCGCCGCCAGCTTCTCCCGGAAGCGTCCCGCCGTCTCCAGGTTGGCGGCGTAGATCAGGTGGTGGACTTTCCGCGTCCGGTTCCCCTTCTTGTAGATGGTCGAGATCTCGACCTCCAGCAGAAAACGGGTAGGCCCGTGACAGGCGGCGGGGAGCTGGCGCTCGACCTCCCGCTCGATCTCGGGGCGCAGCCGGAACAGCCCCGGCTCGGCCGGCACGAGCTTCTCGCGGATCTCCTCGAACCAGGCGGGGTGGGTAAAGTCGCCGGTCCCGACGACGGTGATTCCCTTTCGCCGCGCCCAGAGGGCCAGATGCTCCAGATCCGCGTCCCGGCTGGTGGCCCGGGAGTATTTCGAGTGGACGTGGAGATCAGCGTAGAAGCGCACGATGGCTTAAATACGGAACATGAACACTGTACACTGTTCGACAGGTTCTGTCCATCGGCTTCTTATGACGCCACGGCGCCAAAAATCGCGCCCGGGAACCGGAGAGCCGGGGGAGCAGTCCAAGAACGAGCCCCGGAGACCCCGGTTGAGGGACCGGCGCGACTTCATTCGTTGAGGAGGTTTTGGAGGTGATTGGGGAAATGGACGTGCAGGAAGCGAAAACACGCGCCGCCGCGACCTACAACGCGGCGGCTGATCTCTTTGACGATCCCCGGCTCTCGTTCTGGGACCGGTTCGGACGCCGCACCGTCGACCGCCTCGGCCTGGCGCCGGGCGACAGCGTGCTCGACCTCTGCTGCGGCACCGGCGCCTCGGCCCTCCCCGCCGCCGAGCGGGTGGGCCCTTCCGGCCGGGTGCTCGGCCTCGATCTCGCGGAAAACCTGATCCGGCGGGCCCGCGTCAAGGCGACCATCCGGCGCCTCGGCAACGTCGAGCTGCGGGTCGAGGATCTCGACCAGGTGGAGCTGCCGCCGGCCTCGTTCGACGCGGTGATCTGCGTCTTCGGTCTCTTCTTCCTGCCGGATATGAAGGGAGCGCTGCGGCGGATGTGGAGCTGGGTGCGGCCGGGCGGCCGGCTGGCGGTGACCACCTGGGGGCCGCGCCTGTTCCAGCCGGCGGACGGGCTCTTCTGGGAGGCGGTCCGCGCC
>DASXJP010000370.1:0-12498 GCA_036497345.1 Thermoanaerobaculia bacterium | reverse complement strand
TCTTCTGCCAGGCCCCGACGAGCTTGACGCCCCGCGGCAGCCCTTTCTCGATGCTGGCCCGCCACCTCGGCAGGGCCTGCTCACTGCTCTTGAGCTGCGTGAGCCACTTCTGCCTCACGGCGGCGGCCACGGCGGCTGAATCTTTCTCCGTCGCGACGCTGACAAGCGTCTCCACGTTCAACACATTGATGACTCGCGCCGTGCCGGAAAGGTCGGGAGCCAGCGTCACCGTGCGCTCGTAGCCCGAGAAAGGCGGATTGATCGAGGGTGGCTGCGGCTCGCCGGAGGCGCCGCTCTGGGGGCTGGCCTGCGGCTGCCGCGCCTGGATTGGAGACGGCGCGGCCTCGCCGTGGACGATGACGAACTTGCGGACGTAGCGTTCCATCTGGCTCCGCTCGGCGTCGGAGAAGAGCGCCACCGCCATCGGGCAGCGCTGGCCGAACAGCGCGAAGAGGATGCCCTCACGCTTGGCGCGAGCCCGGAGCTCTGCCAGATTCCGACCGGACCAGCCCCCGCCCAGGGCGGCCACGCAGGGCCGCCCCTACGAAGAACCCATCGCCTCTGGATTGACAAAGCACCAAGTGCCACCCGAACAGTAACCGTCATCCCAGCCCGACAGCTCGAGCGATCAGAAACAACCCTGCGCCCACGGCGACGGCCCCGAGGGCTCGCGCGACGGTCTCACCGGCCGGGGCGAGACGCTCGACTGTGATGGCTGCCGCCACGACGGCCATCGCGCGAAGATCCATGACCCCGAGGACCAGGAGGATCGCCATCTGACCGGCACAGCAGCGGCTGCAATGGAGACCGAGGCTCAGGCCGTGCCGCCAGGCGGTGCCGGCGTCGGCCGGGAGCGTATGGCCGCGCCCGGGTGCCTCCCGGCAGCAGGCGAGATGACGCGCCTTCCACGCGGTGAGCTGCAGGATGCCGGCGATCAGGACGACCCCACCGGCCGCGATCGGCACGGCGCGCGCCAGCGCCGGCTGCCGCATCTCGATGGCCGCCAGCGCGACGCCCAGCGGAAAGGCGATCATTCCGAGCACGGTCCACACGAAGAAGTACCCCGTGCCCACCAGCGCCGTCAGCGGACCCAGGCGCCTCTCGCCGGTCCCGCCGACGGCCTGGCCGATGGCTTGGCGATACCGCCACAGCATGGGGACTAGGGAGGGCAGCATCATCGCCACCATCATCACGACCCACATGCCGAGGAACGACGCCGCGGCGCCGGGCCACGTCTGGCCCGGCATCCGCATCCACGCCATCGACATCGTCCAGCCGCCGGGCATCGGCATCCCGCCTATCGCCGACATGGACGCGCACCAGACGATCGTCACCGCCGCGCTGGCGGCGAAGAGCAGCGCCGAGACGCCGAAGAAGGCGCGCTGGGAAGATCGCACGGCCTCGCTCAACTGCCGTACTTGTCGTGGTGGCGCCACCAGACGCCGCCCGTCTCGTTGCGTCCCCTGGGAGCGCGGTCGAGCCATTGGTACATGCCCCAGAGGCCGTCCAGTCCGCGCGCATAGGCCGAATAGGTGTGGTAGACGGCGCCGTCCTCGAGCACGAACGCGCTCAGGCCCGGCCGCTCGCGCGTGAACGTGGCCGCGTCGGTTCCGGCCATGGCCGCGAAGGCGGCAGCCCCCTCGCCGCCTTTCCACGCCCCTTCGCGCCGGAAGTTGTATTCGATTCCCTCGCGCTGTTGCTCCTCGGTGAACCCGACGCTGAAGTCGGCGTTGAAGTCGCCGCCGAACGAGGACGCCCAGGGGAACGTCCACCCCATCCGCCGCTTGTACGCCTGCAGCTTCGCGAGCGGCGCCCGCGACACCGCCCAGAGCATCACGTCATGGTTGGCCAGGTGCACGGCGAAGCCGTTGAAGCCGTCCGCGATCGCCGAGCAGGACGGACACCCCGCCGTGTAGTCGGGTCCGAACATGAAGTGGTAGACGAGGAGCTGCGAGCGGCCGCGGAAGAGGTCCGGCAGCGAGGCGCCCCCCTCGTCGGTGTCGAATCGGTACTCCTTGTCGATCTGAACCCACGGCAGCTCCTGCCGCCGTTGCGCCAGCTCGTCACTGCGATGCGTGAGCTCCTTCTCCGCCGCGAGCAGCTCGAGCCGCTCCGCAAGCCACTCTTTCCGTGTCCCGGTTCTGTGATTCGTCATCGCTTTTCTCTCCTTCCGTTACGCCCAATGCTCGTTGCCGGTCATGAGATAGATTTTAGTTCCGGGTATCGAACGGTGGGAGTTACAAGTATGACGGGATTCCGATGGACTCGCTGATCACCGCCGCGGCGCGGGCGCTGGCGGCGGGGGATCCCCTCGGCGCATTGCAGCGGGTCGCCCTGCGCGACGACCCGCCGGCTCTCGCGCTGCGTGGCCTCGCGATGGCGCAGCTCGGCGATCTCGTTCGCGCGAAGGCTCTCCTGCGACGTGCCGCGCGCGCCTTCGGTCCGCAAGAGGCCGTGGCCCGCGCGAGGTGCGTCGTCGCCGAGACCGAGGTCGCGCTCGCCTCGCGCGACCTGGGCTGGCCCGCGAAGGCGCTCGACGCGGCGCGGGCCACGCTCGAAGCGCACGGAGACCGGGTCAATGCCGCGCACGCCAGGGCTCTCGAGGTCCGGCGCCTTCTCCTGATCGGGCGCATCGACGAAGCCGAGCGTACGCTCGCCAGGCTCGACCCCGCGCCTCTCCCTCCCGCGTCGAGGACCGCCTACGAGCTGATGATCGCGGGAATCGCGATTCGACGCCTCCAGACGCAGGTGGCGCGCGCCGCGCTCGCTCGGGCCGAGCGCGCCGCGCGCCAAGCACGGATCCCCGCGCTGACGGCGGAGGTCGAGAGCGCCTCCCTCGTCCTGAGCACGCCCGCGGCACGCCTGATCGCGAGCGGCGAGGAGCGACCGCTTCTGCTCGCGGAGGTCGAAGCGTTGCTGGCGTCGAGCTCGCTCGTCGTGGACGCGTGCCGCCATATTGTGCGTGACACGGGCACGGTGGTCTCGCTCGCGCGGCGTCCGGTGTTGTTCGCGCTCGCCCGCGCGCTGGGCGAAGCGTGGCCGGGCGACGTGCCGAGGGACCTGCTCGTCGCGCGCGCGTTCGGAGCGAAGCGCGCCGACGAATCGCATCGCGCGCGGTTGCGCGTCGAGATCGGACGGCTTCGCGCGGTGCTGCGGACGCTGGCCGACGTGAGCGCGACGAAGCGAGGGTTTGCGCTCTCCGCCCGCCACGCCCGCGAGGTCGTCGTGCTGGCGCGGCCCCTCGAAGGAGAACAAGCCGACAAGCATGCGGCGGTGCTCGCCTTGCTCGCCGACGGTGAATCCTGGTCGAGCTCGAGTCTCGCGCTGGCGCTCGGAACGAGCCAGCGCACCGTGCAGCGGGCGCTCGACGCGCTGGCCGCGGCAGGCAAGGTGCAGTCGTTCGGTCGCGGGCGAGCGCGCCGTTGGATCACCCCGCCCGTGCCGGGATTCACGACGGCCTTGTTACTCCCCGCTCCTCTGCCGATCGACTAGGATGGACGCATGCGCCGATCCACCGCCGAGATCGTCCGTGAGTATGGGCCCTTTCCGGGCATCGACCACGTGCATGGCGTCTCGTATGACGGCCGCCACGTCTGGTTTGCCGCGGGAGAAAGCTTGAGCGCCTTCGATCCCACGAGCGGGAAGATGCTGCGCTCGCTCGAGGTCGCCGCGCATGCGGGAACGGCCTTCGACGGCCAACACCTGTTTCAGCTCGCCGAGGACCGCATCCAGAAGATCGACCCGCGGACCGGCAGGGTGCTCGCCACGATCCCGGCGCCCGGCGGCGGCGGTGACTCGGGGCTCACGTGGGCCGAAGGGACGCTCTGGGTGGGGCAGCACCGGGACCGGAAGATCTACCAGATCGATCCCCAGACCGGGGAGATTCTGCGCACGATCGAATCCAACCGCTTCGTCACCGGGGTCACCTGGCTCGACGGAGAGCTGTGGCACGGCACCTGGGAAGGCGACGAGAGCGAGCTACGGCGAGTCGATCCGCGAACGGGAGAGGTCCTGGAGAGGCTCGAGATGCCGCCCGGAGTGAACGTTTCGGGGCTCGAGTCCGATGGCGGCGAGCTGTTCTTCTGCGGCGGGGGAAGGAGCGGCAAGGTGAGGGTCGTCCGCCGGCCGAAGCGCTGATCCGAGCGTCTGGCACCCCGCCATATCTTTGCCCCCTGGGGCGTCCTGCCCTCCGAAGCCTCACCCTCGGTCCCTCTCCACGCAGTGGAGAGGGGGCCAGGGGGTGAGGACTCGGAGGGCAGGCGGCACCGGCCATTCCAAACCGTCTGGGCATTGCTGCCGGCCCGCAATCAGGTAAGATCCCCCGGCCATGGCCCAGGCTCTCACGGAACGGACAGAGGAGCTGAAGCGGCGGCTGGCGGCGGCCGAGCTCGGCGGCGGCCGGGACCGCATCGAGAAGCAGCACGCGGCGGGCAAGCTCACCGCCCGCGAGCGCATCGAGCTGCTGCTCGACGCCGGCTCGTTCGTCGAGATCGACGCCCTCGTCACCCACCGCTGCCGCGACTTCGGGATGGACAAGGTCTCCATCCCGGGGGACGGCGTGGTCTGCGGGTACGGCACGGTGGACGGCCGGCTGGTCTATGTGTTCGCCCAGGACTTCACCGTCTTCGGCGGCTCGCTCTCGGAGACCAACGCGGCCAAGATCTGCAAGGTGATGGACCTCGCGGTCGAGAACGGCGCGCCCATCATCGGCCTCAACGACTCCGGCGGCGCCCGCATCCAGGAGGGGGTCGCCTCGCTCGGCGGCTACGCGGATATCTTCCTTCGCAACACCCTCGCCTCGGGTGTGGTGCCGCAGATCAGCGCCATCCTGGGGCCCTGCGCGGGCGGCGCGGTCTACTCGCCCGCCATCACCGATTTCATCTTCATGGTCGAGGGGACCAGCTACATGTTCGTGACCGGGCCGGAGGTCATCCGCACGGTCACCCACGAGCAGGTCACCATGGAGGAGCTGGGCGGCGCGTCGACCCACGCGGCCAAGAGCGGCGTCTGCCATTACACGGTGCCCAACGACGCCGCCTGCCTGGCCGCCATCCGCGAGCTGCTCTCCTACTTACCCAGCAACAACCTCGACGATCCGCCGGCCGGCGCCTCCGAGGACGATCCGAACCGGGAGCCCGAGGAGCTGGATACCCTGGTCCCTGAAGATCCCAACAAGCCGTACGACATCAAGCGGCTGATCGCGGCGGTGGTCGACGACGGCAAGCTCTTCGAGATCCACGCCCAGTACGCGCGCAACATCGTGGTGGGGTTCGCCCGCATCGGCAACCGCAGCGTGGGGATCGTGGCCAACCAGCCGGCCTGGCTGGCGGGGGTGCTGGACATCGACGCCTCGCTCAAGGGGGCGCGTTTCGTGCGTTTCTGCGACGCCTTCAACATCCCGCTGGTCACCTTCGAGGACGTTCCGGGCTTCCTGCCGGGCACGGCCCAGGAGTACGGCGGCATCATCAAGCACGGGGCGAAGCTCCTCTACGCCTACGCCGAGGCCACGGTGCCGAAGGTGACCGTGATCACCCGCAAGGCGTACGGCGGGGCCTACTGCGTGATGTCGAGCAAGCACCTGCGGACGGACGTCAACTTCGCCTACCCCACGGCCGAGATCGCCGTGATGGGGCCGGAGGGGGCGGTCAACATCCTCTATAAGAGGGAGCTGGACGAGGCGGGCGCGGACGCGCCGAGAGTGCGGGCCGAGAAGGTGGCGGAGTACCGGGCGAAATTCTCGAACCCCTACATCGCGGCCGAGCGGGGGTTCGTGGACGCGATCATCGCGCCGCGGCGGACGCGGCCGGAGATTGTGCGCGCCCTGCGTCAGCTCGGGTCCAAGCGGTCGAGCGTGCCGCCGAAGAAGCACGGCAACATCCCCCTCTAGGAGCGGTGTGGGGCCGAGAGTCGGAAGTCCTTGTTTTTCTTGACATCCGGGCGGCGCGTGCGAGAAGCTGACACCGCCCGAAAGCGTCGAGACCGTCGATCAGGGAGGCCGGGCGGGGTTCACGTCCAAGGAGAGGACATGAGAGAGCGAGATCGAGAGCTGAAGCGCCGGCGGCATCGCCGGTTGAAGCGGTTGAAGAAGCGCCCCGTGGAGGAGGCCGTGCGCGCGGTCGAGCGGCCGAGCGGCTCGAAGCGCGCCGTCAAGAAGCCCCCCGCGCCGCCGGCCGAGGCCCCGGGCAACGCGGCCGTGGCCGAGCCCCCCGCCGAGCCGCCCAAGAAGAAAGCGCCGGCCAAGAAGGCGCCGGCCAAGAAAGCCCCCGCTCCTGCTCCCGCTCCGGTCAACAAAGGCGGCGGCGAGCCCGAGGGTGGTCCCGAGGAGCCCCAGGGGGCCTGATCCCCCCGTCCCCGCGATGTCCGACTACCGCTCCCTCAAAGCCGTCGATCCCGAGATCTACCAGGCGATCGCCGACGAGCGCGCGCGCCAGAACTTCGGGCTGGAGCTGATCGCGTCCGAGAACTTCGTCAGCCGCGCCGTGCTGGAGGCCGCCGGCAGCGTGCTCACCAACAAGTACGCCGAGGGATACCCCGGCCGGCGCTACTACGGCGGCTGCGAATTCGTCGACGTGGTCGAGCGGCTCGCCATCGCGCGGGGCAAAGAGCTGTTCGGCGCCGAGCACGTCAACGTGCAGCCCCACAGCGGCACGTCGGCCAACATGGCTGTCTACTTCAGCTTTCTGAAGCCGGGCGACAAGCTGATGGGGATGGACCTCGCGAGCGGCGGCCATCTCACCCACGGCCATCCGCTCTCGTACTCGGGGCGGGACTTCCAGGTGATCGCCTACGGCGTCGACCGCGAGACCGAGAGGATCGACTACGACGCGGCCGAGCGCCTGGCGGTGGCGGAGAAGCCGAAGCTGATCGTCTGCGGCGCCTCGGCCTACAGCCGGGTGATCGACTTCGCGCGCTTCCGCGCCATCGCCGACCAGGCGGGCGCGCTGCTGATGGCGGACATCGCCCACATCGCCGGCCTGGTGGCGGCGGGGCTGCATCCGTCGCCCATCCCCCACTGCCACTTCGTCACCACGACCACGCACAAGACGCTGCGGGGACCGCGGGCCGGCATGGTGATGTGCAAAAAGGAATTCGCCAAGGAGATCGACCGCGCGGTCTTCCCCGGCCTTCAGGGGGGACCGCTGATGCACATCATCGCGGCCAAGGCGGTGGCCCTGAAGGAGGCGCTGTCGGAGGGGTTCCGCGGCTATCAGCAGCAGATCTTGGCCAACGCCAAGGCGCTGTCGGCCCGGCTGGCCGGCCACGGCTTCCGGATCGTCGCGGGCGGCACGGACAACCACGTCTTCCTGCTCGACGTGCGTACCGCGGGTCTGACCGGCAAGGTGGCGGAGAAAGCGCTCGACGCCGCGCACATCACGGTCAACAAGAACACCATCCCCTACGACCCCAATCCGCCGATGGTCGCCTCCGGCATCCGCATCGGTACCCCGGCCCTCACCACCCGTGGCATGAAGGAGCCCGAGATGGAGCAGGTGGGCGACTTCATCGCCGAGATCCTCCGCGCCCCCGAGGACAAGAAGGCGCGGGAGAGCGTGAGCGGGCGGATCCGGGAGGTCTGCGAGCGGTTCCCGCTGTATGACCCGTTGATGTAGCGGGGGCGGTCTACCCTCCGAAGCCTCACCCTCGGTCCCTCTCCACTTCGTGGAGAGGGAGGGCCCAGAGATCGAAATCTTCCCAATCCGGCAAGCTGGTTTCGGCTGCGTTCCCCCTCTCCACGAAGTGGAGAGGGGGCCAGGGGGTGAGGCTTCGAAGGGCAGGACGACCCGAGGGTTCGGACGCCCTTTACACCCGCACCGCCCGCCGCACCTCCCCGATCAGGAAGATCGACCCGCAAGCCACCAGGGTTTTCCCGCCCAGCCGGAGGGCCAGGTCCAGCGCCTTCCCCAAATCCGGCTCCACAAACACCCCCTCCCTTCCTCCCAGCAGCGCCCCCAGCTCCGCGGGATTCTTGGCGCGCGGGCTGGCGGGGGTGGTGAGGACGATCCGGCGGACCCGCGGAGCGAGCAGACCCAGCATCTCCGTGTAGTCCTTGTCGGCCAGGACTCCGAAGAGGAGGTCGATCGGCTCCCCCATGCGGTCGAGGAAATCCGCGAGGACGGCGGCGCCGGCGGGGTTGTGGGCGGCGTCGAGGAGGAGGCGCCGGTTGCCGGGGAGGTCGATCGCCTCCAGCCGGCCCGGCCAGCGGCAGGCCGCGGCGCCTTTCCGGATGGAGTCGGGATCGAAACGGTCGAATCCGAGGTCCGCCAGGGTCTCGGCGGCGCGCACGGCGAGGCCGAGGTTGATCGCCTGATGGGCGCCGAGGAGGGCGATCTCCAGGTCGTAGGCGCGGAGGGGCGTGGCGAAGCGGACCCGCTGGCCGGTCCACCCTTGAGGCTCGATCGACTCGACCCGCACCTCGTCCGAGGCGAAACGGAGGCGGGCGCCGATCTCGGCGGCGGCCTGGCGCACCGACTCCGCGGGCTCAGGCTCGTCGATCCAGACGAGCGCGGGGCGGTCCGGACGGAGGATGCCGGCCTTCTCACGGGCGATCTGGGCGAGGGTGTTCCCCAGGTACTCCTGGTGGTCGAGGCCGATGGGCGTGATCAGCGAGAGGATGGGATCGCTGAGGTTGGTGGCGTCGAGCCGGCCGCCGAGGCCCACCTCGACCACGGCGAGGTCGACCTTCTCCTCGGCGAACCACTGGAAGGCGGCGAGGGTCACCGCCTCGAAGTAGGTGGGAGGGGAGCCGGTCTCGCGCTCGGCCAGGGCGACCAGGTCCGCGAGGAGGCGGCCGAAGCGGCCGGGCGCGATCATCCGGCCGTCGATCTGCAGCCGCTCCTCCACGACCTCCAGATGGGGGGAGGTGTAGAGCCCGGTGCGGTAGCCGGAGCTTTGAGCCATCGCGGCCAGGAAGGCCGAGGTGGAGCCCTTGCCGTTGGTGCCGGCCACGAGGACGGCGGGGAAGCGGCGTTGCGGGTCTCCGATCGCGGCGAGCAGGGAGCGCGCGCGCTCGAGGCCCAGCTTGATGCCGAGGCCGTCGAGGCGCGCGAGGATGGGCTGAGGGTCTACGTCAGGTGCCGCAGGCACCGCGCGAGGGTCTCCTTCATCTCGGAGCGCTGCACCACGAGGTCGAGGAAGCCGTGCTCCAGGAGGAACTCGCTGCGCTGGAACCCCTCGGGCAGGCTCTGGCGGATGGTCTGCTCGATCACCCGCGGACCGGCGAAGCCGATCAGCGCGCCCGGCTCGGCGATGTTGAGGTCGCCCAGCATGGCGAACGAGGCGGTCACGCCGCCGGTCGTGGGATCGGTCAGCACGGAGACGTAGGGGACCCGGACGGTGCGCAGGCGGGCCAGGGCGGCGGAGATCTTGGCCATCTGCATGAGGGAGAGCACCCCCTCCTGCATGCGGGCGCCGCCGGAGGCGGAGACCACGATCAGCGGCCATTTGCGCTCGGCGGCCCGCTCGGCGGCGCGGGTGATCCTCTCGCCCACCACCGACCCCATGGAGCCGCCCATGAAGCGGTACTCCATGACCGCCATCACGACCGGCATCTCCTCGACCGTCCCCTGCACCACGAGCACGGCGTCGCGCTCGCCCACCGCCTGCTGGTAGGACCTCAGGCGGTCGCGGTAGCGCTTGGTGTCGCGGAAATTGAGCGGATCGGTCGGGGAGATGTTGGTGTACAGCTCCCGCGGCTGGGGGTCGTCGAGGAGCAGGGAGATGCGCGCGCGGGCGTCGATCCGGAAGTGGTAGCCGCACTTGGGGCAGACCTTCAGGTTCCGGTCGAGGTCCCGCGAGTAGACGATCTCCTTGCACCCCTCGCACTTGACCCACAGGCCCTCGGGCACGGTGCTGCGCGGCCGGTCCTGGCGGATCGGCTTGGGTTTCTTGGTCTTGCGGAACCAGGCCATGGTTTCTAAGAGAGCGACCGGAGAGAGACCGGAAAAGGGGGCACGGCGGCGGAGCCCGTGCCGGAAATGGAAACCGGTCCCCGCAGGGACCGGCGTCCGCGCCCTTCGCCGCCCTTCCTGGGATCAGATCAGGCCTCGGAGCCCTGCCCCTCTTCGGCTTCGAGGTCGTTGGGGACGCCGAGCCGCATGCAGGCCGCGTCATACATCTGGCGCGAGGCCTTCTTGGCGTTCTGGAGCTCGGCGAGGCGGTCCTTCACCTTGGCAAGCTCCTCCTCGATCAGGCGGTCGAGCTCTTCCATCTCCTGCCGGGTCACGGCGAGGGTGTTCTCGTAGAACTTTCTCTGTTGATCGGTGAGGCTCATCGTCTCCCTTCCTCCGGCTCAGAGCTTGAAAGGAATTCTCAGGCGGGTCCACATCTTGACCCTCACCCCGTCCTTCGTCGCGGGCTTGTAGTGCGCGGAGCGCGCCGCCGACAGGGCGGCTTCGTTCAGGCCGACGTTCTGCCGGATCGGCTCCGCCGTCCTCACGTCCTGAACCTGGCCGTTCTCATCGACCAGAACAGCGACGACTACGGTCCCCTCGACCCGCAGGGTACGGGCCATCGGAGGATATCCCGGTTTGGGAACGCTGACAAGTTGGGGCGGGGAGACTCCGGTACCGGCTTCGACCAGCTCGCCGACTTTGGTGCGGGGGGCTTCGGGCTCGGTCTTGGCCGGCTCCGGGGGCTTCTCCGGAGCCTTCGCCGCGGGCTCGGGCTCTTTCTGCGCCGCTGGCGCGGGAGGCTGCTGCTGCGGCGCCTCGGCGGGAGCGGGCCGGGGGGGCGGCGCCTGCTCGGAGGTCGCGGCGGCGGGCGCCGGGACCGGAGCGGTCGCCTTGGAGGCGGCCAGCTGCTTCTCGAGCTGCTTGACCTTCTCGTCCTGCTGCTTCTTGAGCTGCGCCTCCTGGGCGGCGACCTGCTGGTCCACGATCGCCTTGATGTCGACCGGCTTGCCCTGGGGGGCCGGCGCGGCCTGCGTGGCGGGGAGGGTCGCCGGGACCTGCGCCGTGGGGGGACCCGCGGCCGGCACGGGAGCGGCGGCTCCGGGGGCGGTCGCTCCGGGGGCGGTCGCTCCGGCCGCCGGCGGCGCCTTGCGCCGGTTGAGGAAGAAGAAGGTCAGGATGGCGATCACGATCAGGGCCGCGATGGCGGCGTAGAGCAGCGTGTGGCTCTTGCGCCCCCCCTCGACCTCGGCCAGCGCGACCTCGCCCACCGGGGCCACCGGCGCGACCGGCTCGGGGCCGGGAGGATACGGGAACGCGTCCACGGCGGCCACCGCGAACGGCTCGGCGGGGGCCGCGGAGGGCCAGGAGGAGACCCCCGGCGAGGCGGCGAACGGCTCGGCGGCCACGGGCTCGGGCTCCAGGGCCCGCTGGATGAACAGGGCGAGGTCGGTCTGGCCGGTGGCGGGAGAGAGCGCCGACAGGGCCGCCTCCAGCCGCTGCTTCATCTCGCCGGCGCTCTGGAAGCGGTCCTTGGGATCGACGGCCAGGGCCCGCGCCACGATCTCGTCCACCTCGCGGGGAGTGGACGGGTCCACCTGGCGCGGCGTGCGGGTGCGCCCCTGCCGCACCGCCTCCAGCACCGAGATCTCGCTGTCGCCGGTGAACTGCCGCTCGCCGGTGACCATCTCGAAGAGCACGGCGCCGAGCGAGAAGAGGTCGGAGCGGGCGTCCACGGGGCGCCCCCAGGCCTGCTCGGGGGACATGTATTGGAGCTTCCCCTTGAGGGCGCCCATCTGGGTCTGCCCCACCTTGGAGACCGCCTTGGCGATGCCGAAGTCGCACAGCTTGACGTCCCCCTCGGCGGTGAGGAGGACGTTCTGCGGCGAGACGTCGCGGTGGACGAGCCCCAGCTCGCGGTCCTCGAAGTCCCGCTTGCGGTGGGCGTAGTCGAGCGCGCTCGCCACCCGCGCCGCGATCAGCAGGCCGAGGCCCAGCGGCATCGCCATCCCCTTGCGGCGGGCGGCGTTGAGCAGCGACCGCAGGTCCTTGCCGTCGACGTACTCCATGGCGATGTAGTAGTCGCGGCCGATCTTCCCCAGATCGTAGATGTGCACGATGTTGGGGTGGGTGAGCTGCGCCGCCAGCTTCGCCTCGTCGATGAACATCCCCACGAATTCGGCGTTGTCGGTCATGTGGGGGAGGATGCGCTTGATGGCGACCGTCTTCTGGAACCCCTCGACGCCGCGCATGCGGGCCTTCCAGACCTCGGCCATGCCGCCGACGGCGATGCGCTCGAGCAGCGTGTACTGGCCGAAGCGCTCGCCGGGCTGGTCGCCGGCCTCCTCGAAGACGGGGATGCGCTGGGTGGCCATCGGGCTCTCCGCCACCGAGACGCCCGAGGGGATGGGCGGCGGCGCGGGCAGCTCCGGGGGCACCGCGAACGGCAGCGGCGCGGGCTCCGGCGGAGCCATCCGGGGCGGCGGCGGAGGGGCGGCGGCCACGGGGGGCGGCGGAGTGATCGCCACGGGTGGGGGCGGCACGGGCGCGGGTGTGGGGACGACCGGCCGGACCCCCGTCCCCTGCGACGCCGGCCGGGTCGGACGGGCCA
>DASXJP010000369.1:0-11075 GCA_036497345.1 Thermoanaerobaculia bacterium | reverse complement strand
CAGGTGGACGGCCTGTGGACGAACGACACGCAATACGACTCCTCGTGGAACGCCGTCTGGGAGACGGCGGCGCACGTGGACGCCCGCGGCTGGACGGCGGAATTCCGCATCCCGTTCTCGCAGATCGCCTTCAGCCTGCCCGCCGGCCCCGAGGGGCTGGTCTGGGGGATCAACTTCTACCGCAACAGCCCGGCGCACGGCGAGACGTCGAACTGGTCGCCGCGCTACTCCAGCGTGAACAGCGTCGTGTCGCGCTTCAACGACCTTCATCTGCCGGCGCCGGAGCGGGTCCACCGCCTCGAGGCGACTCCCTACACGGCGTCACGGATGGGCAACGACGGACCGGCCGGCGGCCGCAAATCCGCGACCCAGGCCGGCGCCGACGTCAAAGTGGGGCTGGGGTCCAATTTCAGCCTCACCGCCACCCTGCTCCCCGACTTCGGCCAGGTCGAGGCCGATCCCTCGCAGGTGAACCTGACGGCGTTCGAGCTCTTCCAGGCCGAGCAGCGCCCCTTTTTCCTCGAAGGGATCGACGTCTTCCGCATGAGCACCTCCCTGGGGTTCGCCACGCGGGAGACCTCGTTCGCCGACGAATCGCCGTTCTACTCGCGGCGCGTCGGCCGCGCGCCCCGCGGCGACCTGCCGGCGGGCGTGACCGTCGCCGAGATCGCCGCCGCGACCCAGCTCCTCGGCGCCTTGAAGCTCTCGGGACAGACCTCCGGCGGCTGGACGCTGGGCGTGTTCGCCGCGGAGAGCGAGCGCGAGCGGGCCCTGCTCGTGCGGCCCGGCGGCTCGCGGCTGGCGTGGCCCGTCGAGGCGCGGTCGACCGCCACGGTGGCGCGGGCGCTGCGGAGCTACGGCCACGGAGACTCGTCGTTCGGGCTGTTCGCGGCCGACCTCCACCGCTCCGGGCTGGGGCCGGTGCTGGCGTCCCAGGAGGTGAGCGACGCCGCAGCCCTGGGCGCCGAGATCCAGCACCGCTTCGGCGACGGGCGCTACGAGGTGCGAAGCTGGGCGCTGGGGAGCCGTCTCACCGGCGACGAAGAGGCGATCGCCCGCGTGGCGGAATCGCCCAGCCACTACTTCCAGCGGCCGGACGGCCAGGGTCTCCCCCGGGCGCCCTACGGCACGAGCCTCGCGGGAATCGCCGCGGAGACCCGCCTTTCGCGCGTGGCGGGCAGCCTGCTCTGGAACCTGACGGCGCGGGCGGTGAGCCCGGGATTCGACGTCAACGAGCTGGGCTTCCAGCGCAATTCGGACTGGCTCCTGCTCGCCGGAGACTGGACCTGGCAGAGCTTCCGGCCCGGCCACCGGATCCGCGCCTGGGCCGTGGGCTCGAGCAATCTCGGCTCGGGATGGACCTGGGCCGGCGAGCCCCGCACCCGCGTCCTCGACGCCTGGGCCTCCCTCGACACCGGCAACTACTGGAACGCGAAGCTGGCCGCCACCCGCGAGATGTCAACGCTCTCCACCGCCTGGCTGCGCGGCGGACCGGCGCTGCTCCTGCCGCCGCGCACCACCCTGGCGCTCTCGATCGCCACCGACCAGCGCAAGGCCTCGTTCGGCACTCTCGACGTGAGCGCCGGAGAGGAGCCGGCGAGCGGATCGCGGTCGCTGCGCATGTCGCCGCTGATCAACCTCCGCGTCTCCGAGAAGCTCCAGGGGTCGATGGGGACCACCTGGGAGTCGGATACGGTGGGCTGGCAGCCGGTAGGTCGCGATGGAGCTGAATACAGAGTGGCCCGCCTGCGCCAGGAGACCCTCTCGCTCACCTTCCGCGCCGACCTCACCCTCACCCCCCGGCTGGCGCTCCAGGCCTACCTGCAGCCGTTCAGCAGCGCGGGGAGCTACGACGCCTATCGAAGGCTGGCCGCGCCGCGCGATCCGGACCCCGGACGGCGCTTCGTCCCCCTGGAGCCCGGCACCCCCGTGTCACCCCCGGACGCCGCCCAGCGGAGCCTGAACGGCGATCTGGTGCTCCGCTGGGAGTATCATCCGGGCTCGTTCCTGACCGTCGTGTGGAATCACCAGCGGCAGACGCTCGCGCTGGATCCGCGAGAGACCGCGCGACCGACCGCGGAGAGCGGTCTGACGCGGCTCTTCGGCGATCCGCCGGTGAACGTCCTGCTGGTCAAGGTGAGCCGGCGGTTCGGGGGGTGAAGGATCACTCCTGCGGGTCTTTCGGCGTTGCCTTTAACCCCATCGCTCGCACCAGAGATTCCCGGCGTTTCTCCTCGTACTCCTCAAGCTCTTCGTACGCCGCTCTGCCAGGCGAGACATTCTGCGCCGCCTCTGTGGGAAATTCTGATCTAGAAAGATCCCCCAATGTTACGCTCCATGCAAGCAGAATTTCGCGGCGAATCTTCTTCGATCTGCATAGGAAGCCGAAGTCGGCCAGCAAATTTCCGATGGCTGCCTGAGTTACCCGGTAAAGGACGAGATCCCGGAAGAGCCCTTCCCGGACAGCTACGGAGCACACGCTTCCGCGAGCTTCCTCGGTTCCGAAGACCGCCGTCGGAATCATTTTCCAAGCGAGGTGAACCGCAGTGATTTGGTTCTGGAGATAGGTCAACCTTTGTAGAAGCTTCCGGGTCTGTTCCGTTTCCTGTGAGCACGCGGCGAACGCGCCCGGAAGATCGGCGTCCGCGGGCAGAGGATGGGCGAACAGAACGTTCTCGACAAAGACGGTAATTGCCCTGTCCTCCACTATAAGCTCCTGAAGCTCTGCCGCCGCCTCCTGACGAGTGTCAGGGCTCAGACTTCCGTCCAAGAGGAGCAAAGCAACATGGAGGGCATCCATCTGCGTGGTGGCGAGAGCGAGCCGCCGGCTCACTTCCTCAAGCTCTACATTTTCTAGAGCTTGAAGATCCTGGGCGTCGCCGAGCAGGAACCGGGCCTCCGAGGGGGAGCGCCGGACGACTTCCGTACCGCGACTGGCATGGAGAGACGCCAACCCCTCAGCGTAAGCCAGGAGCGCCACTCCAGACTGACCCGAAATGATGGCGTTCACCTTCCCAATCACAGAGACTCCTCCACGGACAATCCTACTCCTTTCAAGCGGTCCCGGATCGCTTTGCGGGCCGCCTGCTGCCCCTTCCTCGGTTTTGCCAGCAAAACCCGCTCCACCGTCCGTAGCGACATGGGGCCCCAGATATGAGCCTCGATGAAGCGATCCTCCTCGGGAGTCGCTCCCGGCCCGAGGAGCACTCCCGCGAATTGCTCGGGCGACGTGGTCGCGTCGATCTCTTCCGCGTGCTTGGCCACCGCGAGCTTCGCCCGCTCCTCCCAGGTAGCCCGGTGGCCCGGTGGCGGAGCAAACGCGTGTTTCTTTAGGAAGAGGGCGGAGTTTTCCTCGTAGACCGAGGTCCGATGGGCAATCATGCTCTCCCGGAAGACGAAGGAGCAGTCGCCGTAGTGGGGTAAGCCGGCGCCGTCCAGAGAGAGGGCAGCGAAACGGATGTGCTCTCTGTAGCCTGGAAAGAGCTTCTCGTCGGCCACCGCCCGGAGCTCGTCCCATTCGTTCCCATCCGGCAGGCGGATCTCCCCTCGAACCAGATTGTAGTAGGTCGAGAAGAGCTCTCTGGTGGAAGAAGAGAGCCGATCGAGCTCCCGGAAGGAGCGAGCCATGACCCCTTTGGTCCCGCGCGCCGCCATCTCGAACGCTTCGACAGCCTGCTGGGCGCCACGGCGCTCGGCATCCTGGACCACAGCACTGTAACGGCGGTGGAGCGCCCCGCGCTCCGCCGGAGCCTGCGCCGCCCTCACATTCGGAAACAACCCGGGGCGCGCGCAATGCGGACAACGCTCCCAGGACAGGGGAACTTCGCCCCCGCAGAGCTCGCAAGGAGATGAGTCCATGAAGGAACTATATCGCGGAGGAGCAGCCTATAGGTAGCTCTCGACGCTACCTGCCTGAGCTCTTCCGCCTTCAACTGTCCGGAAAGCCGCTACAAGTTGCGGAACTGGACGCTGGCGAACCTTTGGTATCATCCGGGCTCGTTCCTGACCATCGAGTGGAATCACCAGCCGGCGCTTCGGGGACTGATCCGAGAATCGATCCGGGAATCGTCGATCCGGGAATACGCCCCGGGGGCAAAATTGTAATCTGAGCAGTTGTATCTGACTTGTAAATGACCGATACTATGGCGTCCCGGACTATCGAAGTCACCCCCCTCATGATCGCCGAAACCCAACGGGCCCGCGCTCTCGACCCCGAGCTCAGCTCAACTCGCGAGGCCCTGCCGCCTCGCTTCCTGCACGAAGTTTTCGAGACCTCCGTCCGCCGGCTGCCCGGCCAGGTAGCCGTCGAGGTCCCCGCCTCCGGCGATCTGCCCCGCCGGCGGCTCACCTACGCCGAGATCGACGAGCTCGCCAACGATCTGGCGGCGCGGCTGGCGCCGTTCGTCACCCGCGAGAGCGTGGTGGCCATCCTCCTGCCGCGCCGGGATCACCGGGTCTACGTGGCCCAACTCGCGGTGCTGAAGGCCGGCGGCGCCTATACCTGCATCGAGCCGGGGTCGCCCGCGGAGCAGGCGCGGTTCATCCTGGAGGATTCCGGGGCGGTGGCCGCCGTGGTCTGCGACGAGACGCTCGGCCTGCTGGAGACGCTGGGCTTCCCCGCCGAGGGCGCCGTGATGGTCGATCCGCCCGCCGGACGGCCCTTGAGCGCGCCCCCCGCGCGGCCGGCATGGCTCGATCCCAGTACGCTCTGCTACGTGATCTACACCTCCGGCACCACGGGCAAGCCCAAGGGGGTGATGGTCGAGCACCACAGCGTGGTGAACCTCGTGCTCTCCGACGTCGAGCGCTTCGGCCTCGGGGTCGAGGACCGCGTCGGCCAGAATTCCACCGTGGCCTACGACTCCTCGGTGGAGGAGATCTGGCTGGCCTTCGCCTGCGGGGCCACCCTGGTGGTGATGGACGACGACGTGGTGCGGCTGGGGCCGGACCTCGCGCCGTGGCTGCGCGAGGAACGGATCACCGTCTTCTGCCCGCCGCCCACCCTGCTGCGCATGTGCACCTGCGACGACCCGGAGCGCGACCTGCCCGCCCTGCGCCTGCTCTATCTGGGCGGCGAGGCGCTCACCGCCGACCTCGTCGACCGCTGGGCGCCCGGCCGCTGGCTGGAGAACGGCTACGGCCCCACCGAGTGCACGGTCACCGTGACGCGCACGCGGGTCTTCGCGGGCGAGCCGGTCACCATCGGCAAGCCGCTGCGCAACGCCACGGCCTTCGTACTGGATGGCGATCTCAACGAGGTGCCGCGCGGCGAGACCGGCGAGCTCTGCATCGGCGGCCAGGCGGTGACGCGCGGCTACCTGAACCGGTCCGAGCTCACCCGCGAGAAGTTCGTCGAGCATCCGGTCCACGGGCGGATCTACCGCACGGGCGACCTCGTCTACTGGGGAGAGAGCGGCGACCTGGTCTATCTCGGGCGCTCGGACGCCCAGGTCAAGATCCGTGGCCACCGCATCGAGCTCTCCGCCGTCGAGGCCGAGATCTGCGTCTTCCCGGGCGTGCGCGCCGCCGCCTGCGCGGTGCAGGATCTGGGGAGCGGCAAGGAGTTGGTGGCCTTCCTGGTCGCCGATCCCTCGGCGCCGCCCAATGCCGCCGATATTGACCAGCTGCGGGCGGCGCTGCGCGCCCGGCTGCCCGAGCCGATGGTGCCGGCGCGCTTCGGCTTCCTGCTCGACCTGCCGGTGAAGGCCGCCAGCGGCAAGCTCGACCGCTCGGCCCTCCCCCTGCTGGCGCCGGGGCCGGAGCCGGAGCGCGAGCTGGTGGCGCCGCGCGACGAGGCCGAGCGCCTGGTGGCGCGCGCCTTCTCGGACCACCTCCGCCGGGGCGCGCCGGTGTCGATCTTCGACGACTTCTTCCTCGACCTGGGCGGCAACTCGCTGCTGGCGGCCGAGACGGTCTCGGCCCTGCGCAAGACCGGCCTCACCGCTTCGCTGACCGTGCGCGACGTCTACGAGGCGCGCACGGTGGCGGCGCTCGCCGCCCGCATCGCCGGCGCGCCGCCGCGCGAGGAGCCGGTCCGGGAAATCCCGCGCACCGAGCCGAAGGTGTCCCGGCGGGCGCCGCTCTCGGCCGCCGCGCAGCTCGCCTGCATCCTGACCAAGCTCGTGGCCGGCTCGATCGTCGCCTATGTGGCCCTCTTCGAGCTCCTGCCGCGGGTGGCGGGAGACCTGGGGGTCACCTCCCTCCTGCTGCTGGCGCCGGCGCTGGCGCTCGGCGCGCTGGGGGTCTACGCGCCGCTCTCGCTCCTGGTGACGGTGGCGGCGAAGAAGCTGCTGATCGGCCGCTATGAGCCGGGACGCCACCCTTACCTGGGGAGCGTCTATCTGCGCAACTGGATCGTGCAGCAGACCGCGCGGGCCATCCCCTGGGAGATGATCGAGGGGACGGTCTTCAAGAATTACTTCCTGCGGGCCCTGGGCGCGCGCATCGGCAGAGACGTCCACATCCATCGCGGAGTCGACCTGCGGAGCGGCGGCTGGGACCTGCTGGAGATCGGCGACGGCGCCACCCTCGGCCGCGACGCCTCCCTGGGGCTGGTCGAATTCCAGGACCAGCAGATCGTCTTCGGCCGGATCACCATCGGCGCCCACGCCACGCTCGACACCCGGGCGCGGATGGCGCCAGACAGCGCTCTCGAAGAGGGCGCCGTGCTCACCGCCCTCTCGATGGTGCCGTCCTACGCCACGGTCCCGGCCGGCGAGACCTGGCACGGCGTGCCGGCGGCCTTCCAGAGCGCGGCGCCGCCCGCTCCACCCCTCGCGGCCGGCGCGCGGCCGTGGCCGGCCCGCGTGCACGGCATCGCCCTGCTCTTCGCCCGCCTGGTCATCGCCGAGCTCTCCTGGCTCCCCCTGCTGGCCCTGGCGGCGGCCTGCCAGCGCTTCTGGGGGATCGACTGGCTGGCGGCGTTCGACCCCGCGTCGTCCGATCCGTGGCCGGTGCTGGCGGCGCTGGGCATCACCGCCGCCGGCTTCGCCCTGGTGCTGCCGCTGGAGGCGCTCGCCGCCCGCCTGCTGGGCGCGGTGCGGCCGGGCACCTATCCCCTGTACGGCTGGACCTCGCTCGCCGTCTTCGTCAAGGAGCGGCTGCTGGAGTCCGCGGGCAATTCCCTGAGCGGCACGCTGCTCTGGCCGCGGTGGCTCCGCTGGGCCGGCATGCGCGTGGGCCGCAAATGCGAGGTGAGCACGATCATGGAGGTGATCCCCGAGCTGGTCGAGATCGGTGACGAGTGCTTCTTCGCCGACGGCATCTACCTCGGCCGGCCGTGGCTGCACCGCGGCACCCTGACGGCGGCCCGCACGGTCTTCTCGACCCACACTTTCCTCGGCAACCACGTGGTGGTGCCGGCGGGGTCGGAGCTGCCGGAGGAGATCCTGGTGGGGATCTCGACCGTGGCCGACGCCGGGCAAATCCGTCCGGGCAGCTCGTGGTTCGGCCATCCCACCTTCGAGCTGCCGCGGCGCGAGGTGGTGGAGGCCGACCGCTCGCTGACCTTCGATCCGGCCTGGTACCGCTACGTCAGCCGGCTGTTCTGGGAATACCTGCGCATGGTGGTGCCGGTGATCCCGGTCCTGCTCGGCATCCTCTGGCTGAAAGCGATCCCGCACTGGCGGGCCGCGCAGACGGCGGCCACCTTCTACGCGCTCACCCTCCCCGCGGCCTCGCTGGCCCTGGGGGGGATCCTGGTGGCGCTCGTCTTCGCCTCCAAGTGGCTGCTCCTCGGCCGCGTGCGCGAGGGCCAGCATCCGCTCTGGTCGTGCTGGTGCAGCCGGTGGGACTTCCTCTACGTCATCTGGGCCAATTACGTCCGCGGCAGCCTGACGAGCTTCGACGGCACGCCGTTCATGGCCTGGTGGCTGCGCGCCATGGGGTCCCGCATCGGCCGCCGGGTGGTGCTCGGCACCTCGTTCGCCCAGGTGGTCGATCCCGACATGCTGGAGATCGGCGACGACGCCACCGTCTCCTGCCTCCTGCAGCTCCACAGCTTTGAGGACCGGGTGCTGAAGATCGCTCCCTCGCGCGTGGGCGAGCGCTCCACGGTCGGCAGCGGCGCCGTGCTCCTCTACGGCGCCACCATCGGCGAGGGGGCCCGCGTCGAGGACGGCAGCGTGGTGATGAAGCGCGAGACCCTGCTCTCCGGCCAATATTACGTCGGCTGCCCGACGCGGCCCGCCCAGGAGCCGGATCTGGAATCCGAGAGCGCCACGACAGCGGCCGCCGCCTGACAGCCCTAGAATAGGGGCATGCCCGAGCTCCCGGACGTCGAGGTCTACCTGGAGGCGCTGCGCCCCCGGATCCTCGGTGAGCCGCTGGAGGGGGTCCGCCTGGCCAGCCCCTTCCTCCTGCGCACGGTCGAGCCGCCGCTCGCCAGCTTCATCGGGCGGCGGGTCACCGATCTCCGCCGGCTGGGCAAGCGCATCGTGATCGGCTACGAGGGGGAGCTCTTCATGGTGCTCCACCTGATGATCACGGGCCGGCTGCATTGGAAGCCGCGCGGCGCCAAGATCGCGGGGAAGATCGGCCTCGCCGCCTTCGACTTCCCCACCGGCACCCTGCTGCTCAACGAGGCCGGAGGGAAGAAGCGGGCCGCGCTCCATCTGGTCGAAGGAGAGACGGCGCTGGCCGCCCACGATCCCGGCGGCCTGGAGGTCCTGGACGCCGGCCTCGCAGACTTCCGCGCGGCGCTCACCTCCGAGAGCCACACCCTGAAGCGCGCCCTGACCGATCCCCACCTGCTGAGCGGCATCGGCAATTCCTACTCGGACGAGATCCTGCATCGGGCGAGGCTCTCCCCCTTCCGCCTCACCGGCCAACTCACGCCCGAGGAGATGGGGACCCTCTTCCAGGCCACCCGCGACGTGCTGGCCGAATGGACCGCCCGCCTGCGCACGGAGGCCGGCGACGGCTTTCCCGAAAAGGTGACCGCCTTCCACCCCAGGATGGCCGTCCACGGCCGCTTCGGCCAGCCCTGCCCCGTCTGCGGCACCCCGGTGCAGCGCATCGTCTATGCGGACAACGAGGCCAACTACTGCCCCACCTGCCAGACCGGGGGACGGCTGCTGGCGGACCGGGCCTTGTCACAGCTCCTCAAGAAGGATTGGCCGCGGACGCTGGAGGAGCTGGAGGCGCGGAAGAGAGGGGTGTAGAGAACCTCCGGGCGAAGGGTGTAGAGACGTCCCAAGCCGATTACGACACCCTTCGCCACGGGCTGATGGTATGGATAAAACTATGCCTATCAAATCTTCCGCAGAAGCAGAGGATGGCATCAGATCTCTAAATCATGCCCACTCGTTTATCTGATGCGTATATTGCACGCCGCCGCGAGGTGATCAGAGTCTTCCAAAAACCTTGCACTCAAGATCCTTGGGCCAAGACTTATGATCTCTTGAGAGAGCTGCGCCTTACACAGGTCTGAGGTGAAAAATCGATTCAGCCACGCCGTCACTTGGGTGCTAATGATGGAGATCGAATTCAGAAGCGCCTTCTTCACGTCCGGGCTCAAATTACCGCCGTACGAAATCCGAGGCTTTCGGACGATAACACCTATGGTGCTCGGATTTATGACTGTGAGCTCAAAGCTCATTTCCACATCAAACGGCTGACTTCCCAGCCTGGTCTTGACGAGTCCCGCAGAGGGAACAGAAACGCAGGCCCAGATCTCCGCATCTCCAGAGAACTTGAGGCTGGCAACTGTACCTTCGTTGACGATTCTTTTTTGAGAAATTCGCAACACCGCGTTGCCCACTCCAGTAAATGGGCAATTCTCCGAGGGAAGAGAGATCGTGTCGATCAACGGTCCAATCTTGGCCTGAAGGTCGGAAAGGTCAACCGTTACCTCGACTGCAACAGCCTTGGGGCCATCATCTTTGCTGACCTTCGATGTCGTTATGATCGAGGGGGCGCCCACCGCCAGCGCCACCTGCCGCGTTGCAGACGGATTGTCAGGCTTAGCCTTCCCTCTATCGAGAGTGCCCACCGTACCTCCGGCTGCCGCCGGCCCTGCGGGGGTCTGCCCGTTAGTCAGCGATTTCTCCGGCGGTCTGGAAGCGCTCGGGGCCAACGTGCCGTCCTTGGGCACTTCTTGACTGATGGAGCCGGGGATGAAGGCGTTCTCCGCTTTGTATCTGCTGTAATTTTTTAAAATCCAGGCGGACAAGAAAATCAGCAGCACGGTCAGCAGGCCGAGAAGAAAGCGCCGATAGCGCCGGAACACCGCGGCAATTTTGGATTCTTCTCGAGGGGTCTGGCCCGCCCGCCCGGTTACGTTCCCGGTACCCGGCGAGGGGGAACCGGTCGCAGTCGTTGCCAACCCTTGCCCCAACGGTCTCACCTGGCCAGCACCAACGAAGATCCTGCTGTCAGGGGATCGTGAATAGAGCACGGGAGTCCCCCACTCCAACTCATGCCCGGCCGAGAAGATCGCCCTGCGTGAGGCCGCCAAGGCGGCATCGATGGGGTCACCACCCGCCACCGCCGTATAGAGCTCTTTCGAGAACACGATGGCCGCCTGGTCCGTGATCTCGAATTGCATCGCGATGACGGCGGGAATCCGCTTCCGCACCAGGCTCTGGGCGACTCCCGCAAAAGGGTCGGTGCGGGAGGTCCGCGCTCCTTCGCAGGCGTTCAGGACGACAAGCCGGAGGTACCGGCTGTCATGGAGAAGGGTCCCCAAGGCCTGGCCAAGCCTTGTCGAGGCTTCTCGCCAAGCAAAGCCTGACCTCATCCTTGAAGGCAGCCTCGAACAGGCGCCGCCCAAAGGCTATGGCCGCCCCGTTGTTCGTCGTACCGAAACGGCGGATCGATTCGCGCACACGGCCAAGACGTAGAAACAAATTCTCCAGCTCGAGATCGTTGAAAGGAAGACTGAAATCAGCCGACGCCTGGCCAGCGGGAGAACCGATCACTTTCAACCGAAATCCGGTTGTCGTGCTCTGGAATAGCACGTCGAAGTCTGCGATTGACGATCGCTCATAAGCTGTACAATCAGTCTAGCGCAGTTGCCCAGTGTCCACAATGCGCTCCCTGGTCCGGTCCCTTCTCGCTCCTCAGTGCTCCACCCA
>DASXJP010000368.1:0-9575 GCA_036497345.1 Thermoanaerobaculia bacterium | reverse complement strand
TCTTCTGCCAGTCCCTGCGGCTCCCGGAGGTGGGGGTCACCGAGAGCTTCTTCGATCTCGGGGGGGACTCGATCTCGGGGGCGATCCTCATCAACCGGCTGCGGGAAGCGGTGGGGAAGACCGTCCCCGTGGTGGCGATCTTCGACCACCCCACGGTCGCCTCCCTGGCCGCCTTCGTGCGCGCGAGCCACCCCGCGGCGGCGCGGCGGCTCCTGGAGAGCGGGGAGGCCGCCGGGCCCGCGGTGGGGCGTGGCATCCTGACCCCCATCCAGACCGGATCGCCGGACCGCCGGCCGCTCTTCTGCGTCCATTCCGTCGGCGGCGAGGTCGTGGCCTACCATGAGATGGCGCGCCTGCTGGGCCCCGAGCAGCCGGTCTGGGGCCTCCAGTCCCCCGATCCTCCGCTGGAGGAGGTCGTCGAGATGGCCGAGCAATACATCGCCGCCTTGCGCTCGGTCCAGCCGCGGGGGCCCTACCGGGTCGCCGGCTGGTCCATGGGCGGCGCGGTCGCCTACGAGATCGCCCGCCAGTTGGAGACCCAGGGGGAGAGGACCGAGGTCCTGGCGATCATCGACGCCAGCTCGCCCCCCGCCTGGTACGGGGAGAAACCGATGACCGACACGGAGATGCTGGGCCTCTTCGCCCACGCCATGGTCGTGCTCCACGACGTCGACGTCCCCGCCGACCTCGAGCCCCCGCCCGGGGCTCCCGACGGCTTCGACCTCGCCAGCGTGACCGGCGTGGACCTCGCCGGCCTCAGCCTCGACGAGGCGCTCGCGATGTCCCTGGACCTCGGCCGCAAGGTCGGGCTGCTGCCGCCGAGCCTGGAGCTCGCCGAGCTGCGCCGCATCTTCGACCGCTTCCGGGCCAACCGCGGCTCCCTCCGGCGCTACCGGGCCCTCCCCTACGGCGGCGAGATCCACCTCTTCCGCGCCACCGACCAGATCGCCCACCTCCCCCCGGGGGCCGATCCCACTCTGGGCTGGGGCGAGCTCGCCCCGGGACGAGTGCGGCTCTTCGACTGCCCGGGCGACCACTACACGATCCTGCGCGAGCAGGTGGGGGCGCTGGCGGAGAAGCTGAGATGGCTGCTGGGGATCGCAGACGGCTCCGGAGGGGGGTAGGCGGGGCGGGCGGCTTAAAAAAGAGGCGATCCGACCGATCCGACGGATCCGACCGATCCGTCGGATCTTAAACACCAACGCCTCAGCCAGGTCCCCCTCTCCCGGTGGGGGGTGAGGTCCCACCCTTGCCCCCCCACCCCTCTTTCATATATGACCTATCTCCCGAGAGGAGAGCCCATGCACCCGATCTTCCGCCCTGCCGCCTTGACCGCCGCGCTCCTTGCGGGAGCCGCCCTGAGCGCCTTCGCTCAAGGTCCGGCGACGCCGCCGTCCACCCCGGAGCCGGGCGACGCCGGCCGGCCCACCGCCGTCCCGCGCTTCGATCTCACGTCCGTCGACCGCTCCGTCCAGCCCTGCGACGACTTCTACCAGTTCGCCTGCGGCCAGTGGGTGGCGAAGAACCCCGTCCCCCCCGACCGCTCGCGCTGGGGTCGTCTCTCCGAGCTCTCGGAGCGCAACCAGGTCACCCTCCACGGCATCCTCGAAAAGGCCGCGCAGCCCGGCGCCAAGCGGAACGCCGTCGACCAGAAGATCGGCGACTACTACGCGAGCTGCATGGACGAGCCCGCCATCGAGGCCAAGGGGATCGCCCCCGTCAAGCCGGAGCTCGCCCGCATCGACGCCCTCAAGTCGAAGCACGAGATCGCGGCGGAGCTCGCCCACCTGCATTTGAGCGGTGTGCCGGCGCTCTTCAGCTTCGGCCCCCAGCCCGACTTCGACAACGCCAGCCTCAACATCGCGTCCCTGAACCAGGGCGGGCTCTCCCTGCCCGACCGCGACTACTACCTGAGCGACGAGGCGCGCTTCGCCGATGTGCGCAAGCAGTATCCCGGCCACGTCCAGAAGATGCTCGAGCTGCTCGGCGAGCCCCGGGAGACGGCCGCCCGGGACGCCCAGACCGTGCTCGACGTCGAGACCGCCCTCGCCAAGGTCTCCCTCGACCGCGTGCGGCTGCGCGACCCCCTGAACCGCAAGCACAAGATGACTTCCAAGGACCTGGCGGCGCTGGCCCCCCACGTCGACTGGAGCGCCTACTTCACGGCCTCGGGCGCCCCCCCCTTCACCCAGCTCAACGTCGGCTGGCCCGACTTCTTCAAGGGGCTCGACCAGCTCGTCGAGTCGCGCGGCCTCGACGACTGGAAGGTCTACCTGCGGTGGCACGCCATCCATCGGGCGGCGGAGCTCCTGCCCGCGGCTTTCGTCAACGAGGACTTCAGCTTCTTCGAGAAGACCCTCAACGGCACCCAGGAGCTGCGCCCGCGCTGGAAGCGGTGCGTCGAATACACCGACCGGCAGCTCGGCGAGGCTCTGGGCCAGCGCTATGTGGAGACCACGTTCGGCGCCGAGGGCAAGGCCCGCACCCTGAAGATGGTGGAGGCGCTCGAATCCGCCCTCGACCGCGACATCCGCGACCTCCCCTGGATGACCGAGACCACCAGGAAGAAGGCCCTGGAGAAGCGCGCCACCGTCGCCAACAAGATCGGCTATCCCGACCGCTGGCGGGACTACTCCAAGCTGAAGATCGTGCGCGGCGACGCCTTCGGCAACTTCCAGCGGGCGGTCGCCTTCGAGGCGGCGCGCCAGCGGGCCAAGATCGGCCAGAAGGTGGACCCCCTGGAATGGCGGATGACCCCGCCCACCGTGAACGCCAACTACAACCCGTTCGAGAACAACGTCAACTTCCCAGCCGGCATCCTGCAGCCGCCGTTCTTCGACAAGGCCATGGACGACGCCGTGAACTTCGGCGGCGTCGGCGCCGTCATCGGCCACGAGCTGACCCACGGCTTCGACGACCAGGGCCGGAAGTTCGACCCCAAGGGGAACCTCGCCGACTGGTGGACGGAGACGGACGCCAAGGAGTTCGAGAAGCGCGCCACCTGCCTGGCCGACGAGTACTCGGGCTTCACGGTCGCCGGGGGCGTGCACCTCAACGGCAAGCTCACCCTGGGCGAGAACACCGCCGACAACGGCGGCGTGCGCATCGCCTACATGGCGCTGGAGAACACCCTCAAGGGCCAGACGCCGCCGCCGCGCGACGGCTTCACCCCCGAGCAGCGCTTCTTCCTGGCCTATGGCCAGATCTGGTGTGAGAATTCCACCGACCAGAGCGCCAAGGTCCGCGCCCAGACCGACCCCCACTCCCCGGGCCGCTACCGCGTCAACGGCGTGGTGGTCAACATGCCGGAGTTCCGGCAGGCCTTCAACTGCCCGGCCAACGCGCCCATGGTGCGCGAGAACGCCTGCCACGTCTGGTGATTTTTCAGGTACCATTTCCTCCGTGCATTCTGAAAATCGGCCCGGGCCTCCCGAGAGGCTCGGGCCGTACCGGCTCGACCGGCTGCTCGGCAGCGGCGGCATGGGAGCGGTCTGGCGCGCCTGGGACGAGCGGCTCGATCGCTGGGTCGCCCTGAAACAGATCCGCGCCGACGCGCCCCTGCGCCATGGCCGTGAGCGCCTGCGGCGCGAGGCGCGGGCCGTGGCGCGCCTCAACCATCCGTCGATCGTCCACGTCTACGACATCCTGGAGGGGGCGGACGGCGACTGGATCGTGATGGAGCTGATCGAGGGGCGGACCCTCCGCTGCCTGCTCGACGAGGAGGGCGCCCTCTCCCCGGCGCGCGCCGTCCGGCTCTGCCGCGAGATCGCCGAGGGGCTCGCCGAGGCCCACGCGCAGGGCATCCTCCACCGGGACCTCAAGGCCAGCAACGTGATCGTGGGCCCCTCGGGCCGGGCCAAGATCCTCGACTTCGGCCTCGCCAAGGAGATCCCGCGCGAGGGGGAGGCGGACAGCCAGGACCTGACCGGCTCGACCCCGGGCGTCGTCCTCGGCACCTGCTTCGCCATGTCTCCCGAGCAGGTGCTCGGACGCCCTCTCGACGAGCGCTCCGATCTCTTCTCCCTGGGCTCGCTCGGCTACGAGATGCTGACCGGCACGGCCCCCTTCCGCGCCGAGAGCTCGACGCTGGCGCTCGCCAAGGTGTTGCGTGACGAGGTCCCGCCGCTCCAGGAGACCCATCCCGAGATCCCGGCGGCGGTCTGCGACCTGGTGGACTGGCTGCTCCAGAAGGAGCCGCGGGACCGCCCGCAGTCCGCGGCCGAGGTGCTCGCGGCCCTGGACACCGCGGCCGGCGCCGCCGGCGTGGAGGGAGCGGTCCGCTCCAAGGCGCCGCCGCCCCGGCCGGCCGGCCCCGACTCCAGCACCTTTGTCGAGCCGGTGCGCCCGGCGGGCCGGCCCGCCGCCGGCGAAGAGCACCGGCAGAGCGGTGGCGAGCGCAGGACCGTCACCATCGTCTGCTGCGCGCTGGTCCAGAGCGGCCGGCCCGTGGGGGAGGGGGGCGCGCTCGACGTCGAGGTCCTCTCCGAGGCCACCGCCGCCTTCGAGAGCCTCGGGCGGGAGGTCTGCCGCGAGCTCTCCGGCTCCCTGGGCGCCGTGCTCAACCGCATGCTGTGGCTCTGCTTCGGGTATCCGCGGGCGCACGAGGACGATGCCGAGCGGGCCGTGCGGGCGGTGTGGGAGCTCCAGAGACGTTTCGCCGCCTTGCCCATCGCCGCCGCCCACCGGCTCGTCGTGCGCGTGGGCCTGCACACCGGACCGGCCGTGGTGGTGACCCGCCCCTCCAGCGGCCAGTCGCTCCAGCCCGGCGACACCTTCGACATCGCCATGGCGGTCCAGGGCCAGGTCCCGGCCGGCCGCATCGGGGTGAGCGCGGCGAGCCGCCAGTTGCTCGAACGGCGGTTCGCCACTCATCCTCTCCCCGCCGTCCACGTGAAGGACCTCGATGCGACCATCGAGGTCTACGAGCTCGGCCCCTCCGTGGAGCCCGGGAGCGGGGAGGGTGCCCTGTCGCCCCCTCTGGTCGACCGGGAAGCCGAGATGCAGATCCTCCTCGACCGCTTCCGCCTGGCCCGCTCGGGAGCGGGCCAGGCCGTGCTGATCGCCGGCGAGGCCGGCATCGGCAAGTCGCGCCTGGTGCGGGCTCTCGCCGAGCGCCTCGCGGGCGAGGCTCCGGTCTGGCTGACCGCCCACGGCTCGGCCTTCGCCCGGAACACGCCCCTCGCGCCCATGGTCCACCTCCTCGCGCGGACGGTCTTCGGACCCGACGGCGGCGGCGGAGCGTCCGGCGAACGGCGGCTCGACCGGCTGGAGGAGGTGCTCGCCGCGCACGGCCTCCCCGGGCCGGACTACGCCCCCCTGCTGGGCGCTCTGCTCTCGCTGCCTACCGAGGAGCGCACCGAGGAGCGCTATCCACCTCTCGTCCTCAGCCCCGAGGCGCGGCGCAAGCGGACGCTCACCGCCGTCCTGGCGCTCCTCGCCGCCATGGCCGAGCGCCATCCTCTGGTGCTGGTGATCGAGGACCTGCACTGGATCGACCCCTCGACCCTCGAGCTGATCGACCGGCTGCTGGGCGAGATCCCCGTGCTCCCCTTGCTGCTGGTGGCCACCTTCCGGCCCGAATTCTCGGCCCCCTGGCGCCACCAGACCGCGGTCACCCAGCTCAACCTGGGGAGATTGAGCGAGGCCCACACGGCGGAGCTCATCGAGCGGATGTCCGAGGGGAATCGGCTGCCCGCCGAGATGCGGCGGGAGATCGCCGCGCGGACCGACGGCATCCCGCTGTTCATCGAGGAGCTGACCAAGACGGTGCTGGAAGGGGACGTCACCCAGGGAAGGCCGGCCGGCATCCCCCTCACGCTCGGCGGCTGGCTGCTCGCCCGCCTCGACCGCCTGGGAGAGGCCAAGGCGGTGGCCCAGCTCGCGGCGGTGATCGGCCGCTCCTTCACCCTGGAGCAGCTGGAGGCCCTCTCCTGGATCAAGGGGGCCGCCCTGCGGGCCGCGCTGGAGCAGCTCCTCCAGGCCGAGATCCTCCACCGCCGTGGACCCGCGTCCCGGGCGCGTTACTTCTTCAAGCACGCCCTGATCCAGGATGCCGCCCACCTGTCGCTCCTGGCGAGCGACCGCCAACGGCTCCACCAGGAGCTCGTCCGCCTGCTCCAGGAGGACTTTCCGGCGGTCGCCGAGGACGAGCCCGAGCTGATGGCCTTCCACTGCGAGCACGGCGGCCTGACCGAGGAGGCCGCCGACTATCTCCTGCAGGCCGGCCAGCGCGCCATGCGGCGCTCGGCCCTGCTGGAGGCCGTGAGCCACCTCACCCGGGCGCTCGACCTGCTGCTCGCCCTGCCGGAATCGTCCGAGCGGCTGGGGCGGGAGCTCACCCTGCGCTCCGTGCTCAGCGCCGTCCTGCCGGCGATCAAGGGGTGGGGAGCCCCGGAGGTCGGCGCCAACGCCGAGCGCTGCGTCGCCCTCTGCCGGCAGCTCGGAGACCAGGGGCGGCTCATCCCTTCCCTCTACGCGCTCTGGGACCATCACCTCCTGCGCGGCGAGGGCCCGCCCGCGACCGCGCTCTCCGCGGAGATCGCGCGCCTCGCCGAGACCCCCGTGCAGGTCTTCATCGGCTGCCTGGCGCGGGCGCAGACCGCCTTCGAGCGGGGCCGAAGCGACGAGGCGCTGCCCCTGCTCGAGCAGGCGTCGGCGCTCTTCGAGCCCACGCTGCACCCCGAGCTCGCCCAGGTCTTCGGCGAGGAAGCCAACCTCATGCCGCACCTTTTTCACTTCTGGGTGCTCGCCATCGTCGGCCGGCCGGACGCGGCGGTGCGCAAACTGGACGCGGTGCTCGCCGCCGTCAAGACCCAACGCTCACCCTTCCTCCTCGCCATGGCCCTGAACTTCGAGATGATCCTGTGGCACCAGTTGCTGAGCCCCGAACGGGTCGCCGCGGTGGCGGAGCGGCTGCAGAGGGTGACGGAGGAGCAGGAGTTCGCCCTGCTCCTCGCCTTCGCCCATGTCGGGCAGGGGTGGGCCGCCTGCCAGCGCGGCGATCTGGCGGCCGGAACGGCGCAGATCGAGAAGGGGTTGGAGCTGCAGGAGGCCACGGGGGCGAAACTGGTGCGGAGATATCTGTACGTCTACCTGGTCGAGGCCCATCTGGCGGCCGGCCGGCCGGCCGCGGGGCTCGCCGCCCTCCGCGAGATCCTGGTCCGGCCGGAGGACCGGCTCGGCGCCTACCTGGACTCCGAGCTCCTCCGCCTGGAAGGGGATCTCCTGCGCGCCTCCGGAGACGCCGCCGCGGCCGAGACCTCCTTCCGCAAGGCCCTCGACGTCGCCCGCGGCCAGGGGGCCCGCGCCTTCGAGCTGCGCACCGCGACCAGCCTGGGCCGCCTCCTCGCCGAGCAGGGCCGGGCGGCCGAAGCCCTCCCCCCTCTCGCCGCCGTCTACCAGACCTACAGCGAGGGATTCGAGACCCGCGACCTGCTGGAGGCGCGCGAGGTCCTCGACCGGCTCTCCCGCCCATAGTTGCGAGTGAGATTTTGCGTATAAAATCACCTCGTGCACTCTGAAAATCGGCGGCCTGAGCCTCCGGAGAGGCTCGGGCCCTACCGGCTCGACCACCTGCTCGGCAGCGGCGGCATGGGAGCGGTCTGGCGCGCGTGGGACGAGCGGCTCGATCGCTGGGTCGCCCTCAAGCAGATCCGCGCCGGCGCGGCCCTGCATCACGGCCGGGAGCGCCTGCGGCGCGAGGCGCGGGCCGTGGCGCGCCTCAACCATCCGGCGATCGTCCACGTCTACGACATCCTGGAGGGGGCGGACGGCGACTGGATCGTGATGGAGCTCGTCGAGGGCAGGACGCTCCGTTGCCTGCTCGACGAGGAGGGCGCCCTGCCGCCGGAGCGCGCCGCCCGGCTCTGCCGCGAGATCGCGGAAGGGCTCGCCGAGGCGCACGCCTACGGCATCCTCCACCGGGACCTCAAAGCCAACAACGTGATCGTGGGCTCTTCGGGCCGCGCCAAGATCCTCGACTTCGGCCTCGCCAAGGCGATCCCGCGCGAAGGGGATCCGGAAACCCAGGACCTGACGGGCTCGGTGCCGGACATGATCCTGGGCACCGCCTTCGCCATGTCCCCCGAGCAGGTGCTCAGGCGCCCTCTCGACGAGCGCTCCGACCTCTTCTCGCTCGGCTCGCTCTTCTACGAGATGCTGACCGGAGAAGCGCCATTCCGGGCCGAGAGCTCCGCGCTGTCGCTCGCCCTGGTGCTGCATCACCAGGTGCCGCGGCTCCACGACTCCCACCCCGGGCTGCCGCCGGAGCTCTGCGACCTCGTGGACTGGCTGCTCCAGAAGGAGCCGCACCGCCGTCCCCGGTCGGCCGCCGAGGTGATCGCGGCCCTGGAGACCGCGAGCCTGGAGGCCGCGGCCGGCCCCTTCGGTCGGGAGGTGGCCCCGGCACGCCGGCCGGCGCCGTCGCCCAGCCTCGACGCCCCCACCGCCGTTACCCTGGTCGAATGGCCGTCGCGCCCCGCCGAGCGGCAGAGCAGCGGCGAGCGCAGGATCGTCACCATCGTCTGCTGCGCCCTGGAGGCGGGCGGGCTCGGACCCGAGATCCTCTCCGAGGCGGTGATCGCCTTCGAAGGGCTGGGCAGGGCGGTCTGCCGGGAGCTCTCCGGCTCTCTCGGCGCCGTCCTCAACCGCAGGATGTGGCTCTGCTTCGGGTATCCACAGGCGCACGAGAACGACGCTGAGCGGGCCGTGCGGGCGGCGCGGGAGCTCCAGGAGCGCTTCGCGGCGCTGCCGCTCGCCACCGCCCACCGGCTCGCCGTGCGTGCGGGCATACATACCGGGCTGGCGGTGATGGTGACCCGCCCCCTCACGGGCCAGTCGCTCCAGCCCGGCGACACCTTCGACGTGGCTCTGGCGATCCAGAGCCAGATGCCGGCCGGCCGCGTCGGGGTGAGCGCGGCGAGCCGCCAGTTGCTCGGCAAGCGGTTCACCGCCCACCCCCTGCCCGCCGTCCACGTGCAGGACCTCGGCGCCACGGTCGAGGTGTACGAGCTGGGGCCCTCCGTGGAGCCCGGGAGCGGGGAGGACGGGTGGACCCCCCTGGTCAACCGGGAGGCGGAGATGCAGATCCTCCTCGACCGCTTTCACCTGGCCCGCTCGGGATCGGGCCAAGCGGTGCTGATCGCCGGCGAGGCGGGGATCGGCAAGTCGCGCCTGGTACGGGCTCTCGCCGAGCACTTGGCGGGCGAGGCGCCGGTCTGGCTGACCGCCCACGGCTCGGCCTTCGCCCAGAACACACCGCTGGCCCCTATCGTCCAGCTCCTCTCGCGGGCGATCTTCGCCACCGCGGGCGCGGCGGGCTCCGGCGAGGAGAAGCTCCGCCGGCTGGAGACGGTCCTCGACGACTACGACCTTCCCCGGCCGGACCACGTCCCCTTCCTGGGCGCGCTGCTCTCGGTGCCGACGGAGGAAGACTATCCTCCCCGCGTCCTCAGCCCCGAGGCGCGTCGCAAGCGCACGCGCGCCTCCATCCTGGCGCTGCTCGGCGCCATCGCCGAGCGCCATCCGGTCGTGCTGGTGATCGAGGATCTGCACTGGATCGACCCCTCGACCCTCGA
>DASXJP010000367.1:0-5472 GCA_036497345.1 Thermoanaerobaculia bacterium | reverse complement strand
AAATGGGATCTGGCTAAAACTCCCGAAAGCTCGTTTGCCCACCGAACCCCAGGCATAATGTCGCTGGAAGAGACCCATGATTCGACAGACGGCAAGACGTCCGGAATCCAATTCTTAAGAGCACTCGCAACATAATTACTTTGTTCTCCCGACCAACTTATAAACAATTTCATTCCTACGCCCCTTTAGGTGAACGGCGAGTCCGGCAACCTGAGCCCCCACCCCCGCCCCTTCTCCTCCGCATCCATCCGCAGCATCAACATCCCAATCCCCGCCGCCCCCTGCATGTAGCCGGTCTGGGCGTAGGTGTACTCCGGCTTGATGCGGTGCTCGGCGTGGACCCACTTCAGGCCGCCGTTCGGAGTCGGCGTGGCGCGGTCCAGGATGTTTTGGACGACCCGGTGGGCGAAGGCCGTATACGTGGCATCGCCGGTGAGCTTTGCCATGTCGAGGAAGAAGTTGGCGACTCCGGCGGAGCCGCAGCATTGGCCGACGTTGTTCCAGAAGCCGGGGGTCTGCTTTTCGGGGATGCCGCTCTCCTGGATGGCTTTCGCTCCCTTCTTCGCCCAGGTGAGCCAGCCGGCCTTGGGCTCGATCTGGTCGAGGCGGACCCAGAGGCGGGAGGTGCCCACGGGGCCGTGGCACCAGCCGAGATAGTAGAGGCTCTTGTTGTCCGGCTCGTCATGGAAGATGAGACAGGTATCGCCCGTGGTGACCGCGATCGACTGGAGGTAGCGGGCTCCGGCCAGGGCGGCGTCGAGGAATTCCTTGCGGCCGGTCTCCTGGTGGAGGGTGGCGAGGAAGTAGGAGACCCCCGCGGTGCCATGCGAAAAATTGGGCATCAGGCGCGGAAACTCCGGCTCCTCCCGCCACTTCTTCCCGCCCCCCTCGGGGATGCCGAGCTCGATCAGCCGCAGGCCCGCCTTGGCCGCCAGGTCACGCGATGCGGGGTCGTTCATCGCGCGGGCGTAATCGAGAAGGTAGAGGCCGGTCCCGGAGGCGCCGGCGATGATGTCGGTGTACTTTCCCCAATCGATGCCCTTGCCCGCGGGCTGCGCGGCGGCGTGAATCAGGTCGCGGCAGCGGACGGCGGCCTTGCGGTATTTCTCGTCCTCGGTCTCCTTGTAGGCCCGGTAGAGGACGAAGCCCATGCCGGCGGCTCCCGTGTAGAGCCCCGTATCCGCCCGGGCGAGATCGAGCTTCTCGGGAAGGCTCGCGATCAGGGCGTCGGCCCCGTACCCCGCGTCTTCCTTGTAGTCCTTGTCCCCCGTGACCCGGGCCAGCTCCAGCAGGAAGAGGACGATCCCGGCGTAGCCCGTATAGAGATCCGGCGAGCTTTCGAGCCCCTCCGGCCGCTCCGGACCGTCGAGCCAGATCAACCCCTGCGGCGTCTCCACCCGCGTGGTGTGAATCCAGCGGGCGGCCTTGAGGGCGGCGTCGAGGTAGCCGGAGTGGGAGGGCTCCGGAGCGGCAGGCTTCGGGGGCTCCTCTCCGGAGGCGGCGCCGAGGCCCAGGGTGGAGGCGGCTCCGGCGGCGAGGGTGAGGCGGACGAGGTCGCGGCGGGTGAGGTCGGCTGGGGTCATCATGAATAAGGATAACGCTGAAGGGGTGCGTGGGACCTCAGAGCGGCTTACCCTTCGAATCCTCACCCCCTGGCCCCCTCTCCACTTCGTGGAGAGGGGGAACGTAGCTGAGCTCTCTTGTCGGATTAGGAAAGCTTCGATCTCTGGGCCCTCCCTCTCCACGAAGTGGAGAGGGACCGAGGGTGAGGCTTCGGAGGGTAGGCGGGACCGAGGGCAAGGCCGCATGGAACGGGTACGGCCTGCTCGCCTGTCCCTTCACATCCGCGCCACCGTATCCCTATAGAACCCCTCCAGCACCTCCTTGTGCCGGCTTTCGACGACCTTACGCTTGACGCTCATCTTGGGGGTGAGCTCGCCGGTCTCCTGGGAGAGGTCGTGGTCGAGGAGGTGGAAGTCCTTGATGCGCTCGTAGGAGGCGATGCGGGCGTTCACGGCTTCGACGCCGTCGCGGATGAGCTGCTTCACCTCCGGGCGGTTGGCGAGGTCGGCGTAGTCCTTGTAGTCGATGCCGTGCTCGCGCGCCCATTTGCCCGTGGTCTCCTCGTTCAGGGTGATCAGGGCGACGCAGAAGGGGCGGCGGTCGCCCAGCATGACCGCCTGCGAGACGTAGGGACAGCTCGCCTTGAGCTGACCTTCGATGTTCTGCGGGGCGATGTTCTTGCCGCCCGCGGTCACCAGGATGTCCTTCTTGCGGTCGGTGATGGTGAGGAAGCCGTCCGCGTCGATCTGGCCGATGTCGCCGGTGTGGAACCAGCCGTCCGGCTCCAGGGCCTCGGCGGTGTCCTGGGGGAGGTTGTAGTAGCCCTTCATGACGCTCCGCCCGCGCAGCAGGATCTCGCCGTCCTCGGCGATGCGGACCTCCAGGCCCGGGACCGGCAGGCCGACGGTGCCGAACTTGTAGCGCTCGGGACGGTTGAAGAAGCTGCCGGCCGAGGTCTCCGTGAGGCCGTACCCCTCGATGATCAGGATGTCGCAGGCGTGGAAGAACTCGGCGATGGCGCGCGAGAGCGGGGCGCCGCCGGAGATCAGGAAGCGGAGCCGGCCGCCCAGGCGGGCCTTGAGCTTGGAGTAGACGAGCTTGTCGGCCAGGCGGTGCTGGAAGGCGAGAAGGCCGGAGGGCTGGCCCCCCTGCTGGCGAAGACGGGAGACCCGACCGCCCACGTCCAGCCCCCACTGGAAGATCTTGTACTTGAGCCCGCCACCCTCCCGCGCCCCGGTGATCACCCGGTTGTAGACCTTCTCGTAGACGCGGGGGACGCCGCCCATCACGCTCGGCCGGACCGCGGCGAGGTTCGGCACCAGGTCGTCGATGACGCCGTCGATGGCGGTGGGCACGCCGGAGCGGATAAAGACCACCTCCAGCACCTTGGCGAAGGAGTGGGCGAGCGGCAGGAAGAGGAGCTGCTTGTCCGCGGGTCCGAGGATGTTCGTCTCGGCGGTCGACTCGGCCTCGGCGAGCCAGTTGTCGTGGGTGAGCATCACCCCCTTGGGCTTGCCGGTGGTGCCCGAGGTGTAGATGAGGGTCGCGAGGTCCTCGGGGCCGACGGCGGCGGCGACCTCGTCCAGCCGGCCGGGGTTGGCCGCGTTCCACTCTTCCCCCCGGCGCTCCAGCTCCGCGAGGGCGATCGTCCAGCCGTCCGCCACTTGGGGGCCGCCGTCCAGCTGGACGAGTTGGATGACGCCGGGCAGCCGGTCGCGCATGTCGCGGATCTTGGCGTCCTGGAGGGCGTTCTCGACGAAGCAGACTCGCGCTCCCGAGTCCTCCAGGATGTAGGCGCTCTCGTCGGCGGTGTTGGAGGTGTAGATGGTCGAGGTGGCTCCTCCGGCACCGAGGATGCCGAGGTCGGCGATCACCCACTCGGGCCGGCTGGTGGCGAGGATCGCGGCCCGTTCCCCCTTCTGGAACCCGAGGCTGAGCAGGCCGCCGGCCACGGCGCGGACCCGGCGCTCGGCCTCGCGCCAGGTCATCGAGTACCACTGGCCGTCGCGCCGGCCGGACATGGCCTCGCGGTCCGGCGTGGAGGACACCCGGTGCTGGAACATCTCATAAACGGAACGGAACGTCGTCGTCTCGCTCATACGCTCTCCCGAGGCGAAGCTGGACCCTTATTGGGCGGCTGGGCAGGAGGAATCATAACGCGACCGGGCTTCGCCGTCAGGGGCCGATTTTGTAAACAAACATCCCGCCGCCCAGATCCGCCACTCTTGGGTAGCGGGCGATCCAGGTGAAGGCGCCGGCCGGGACCGGCACCATCCGTCCCCCCGCGAAGGTCATGTAGCCGTAGCCGTGGAGGAAGTTGGCGCTCACGGCGACCAGCCCGGGCTGGTCCGGCCGCGGGATGGTGAAGTCGATCCCGTAGAGGGCGGGATCGACGTGCCCGAAGTAGGCGAGCCCGATGCGGTCGATCTTCTGGCGGTCCATGTACCTGCGGACCCGCTTCAATCCCTGCCCCCAGTCGATGTTCGAGTCGAGGAGGATCTCGTCCCCCCGGCCGCGGGCGAGGAGGTTGAAGTAGTCGATCGTGTTGGGCGTGGCGATCAGGGCCGACAGGGGGTAGAAGAGCAGCCCGGCCAGGGCGGCCCGGCGGACGGCGGGGCCCCTCTCCAGGACGAACGGCGTCAGGCGGCTCGCGTAGACGAAGAGGAGCGGGAAGACCGAGAGGATGTGCCGGATGCCATAGTTCACGTTGCCCGTGAGCACCGAGTACGAGAGCAGCAGGATCGCCAGCGACAGGCCAAGATAGATCTCGCCGCGCGGGTGGAGTCGGAGGCGGGCGAACGGGGCGAGGAGGAGGGCGATCAGCAGCGGCAGCGGCGTCTTGAAGAGGAGGCAGACCAGGTAGTAGAGCGGCGTCCCCTGGCGCGACCAGCGGCCGAAGAGGTAGTTGGGGAACTCGCCGGACTCGGCGTCGAGCCGCACGCCGTCGAACCCTTCGAGATAGGGGGCGGGCAGGGGCATCGGGAGCGCCGCCGGCAGGTGGCCGGCGATCCCCTTCATGAAGCGGCTCTGGAAGGCGAGCTCTCCCAGGGGCTTGCCCGTGCCCTGGAAGAGATAGCCCGCGTTCAGCACCAGCAGGCTTAGGAGGATCATCGCCGCGAGCCCTCCCAGGCGGCGGCCCACCGGCCGCTCCCCCCGGACCAGGGCGATCAGCACCAGCAGACCGAGGATGGGGTAGAGGAGCACGGCCGTGGTCTTGGCGAGCTGCGCCAGCCCCAGGGCGATCCCGGCGCGGAGCATGCGGGGGACGGTGGGCTGGAGCGACCACTGATAGAAGAGGTAGAGCGCGAGCGCGCCGAGGGTGGCCACCCCCACGTCCGCGGTGACGATGTGGGAGTGGCCGATGAGCGTGGGATTGAAGGCGAAAAAGGTGAGCGCCACCAGCCCGGCCGCCGGGCCGTAGAGGTCGCGGGCCCAGAGGAAGACGACCACCCCCATCAGCAGCGCGAGGGCGACGATGGGCAGCCGGCCCAGGAGGAAGAGGCGGTCGTAGACCGGCCGGTTCCGTTGCATGAAGTCGGTGCCCAGGAGCCAGGGGTACCAGGCGCTCTCGCGGGCGGGCTTCTGCGTGCGGATCTGAGGGTCGAGCGGCAGGAGCGGCAGCGCCGCGAGCTCCTTGATCAGCGGCGGCGTGCGGGCGGCGAGGTCGAAATCCCCGGTCTTCAGATAGACATAGCCGACCGGCAGATGGGTGAATTCGTCGACCGTGGGGGAGTCCCAGACGAGGCCGTGGAGGCAGAGGACGGCGAAGGCTCCGAAGAGGAGGAGCTTCAAAGCGCGGGTGCTCATCGGGGTGTCCTGCCCTTCGAAGCCTCACCCTCGGTCCCTCTCCACTTCGTGGAGAGGGAGGGCCCAGAGAGCGAAGTCTTCCCGATCCAGCAAGATCGTCTC
>DASXJP010000366.1:0-24002 GCA_036497345.1 Thermoanaerobaculia bacterium | reverse complement strand
CGCTGGCCAAATACCCGCTGCTCTTCCTGGAGCGCACCCGCCGCGCCGCCCTCGGCGAGTGGGTGGAGATCGCCATGCCTGGCGAGCCGCCACGCCGGGGGCAGGTGATCGACGCTGGTGAGCGGATGACCGTCGTCCAGGTTCTGGAGGACACGTTGGGGCTGGCCCCCGCGCGCGCCGCCATCACCCTCACCGGCGAGGTGGCCTCGGCCGTGGTGGGGCGCGAGCTCCTGGGCCGCGCCTTCGACGGCGTCGGCCGCCCCATGGACGGCCTTCCCGCCCCCGTGGGCGAGGCGCTGCGGCCGGTCCACGGCGCGCCCATGAACCCCGTCCGGCGGTTGCGGCCGGCCGACTTCATCGAGACCGGCGTCTCCGCCATCGACGGCATGAGCACCCTGGTGCGCGGCCAGAAGCTGCCGATCTTCTCCGGCGCCGGCCTCCCCGCCCTGGAGCTCGCGGCGCAGATCGTGGAGGACGCCCGCGCCCCGCGCGGCGAGCCGTTCGCCGTGGTCTTCGCCGCCATCGGCATCACCGCGCGCGAGACCGCCGAATTCCTGGCGCGCTTCGCGGCCAGCGGCGCCCTGGAGCACGGCGTGCTCTACCTCAACCAGGCCGGGGACCCGCCCATCGAGCGCCTCCTCGCCCCCCGCTTCGCCCTCACCCAGGCCGAGCACCTGGCCTTCGAGCACGGCGTCCACGTGCTGGTGGTGCTGGCGGACATGACCCACTACTGCGACGCCGTGCGCGAGATCGCCACCGCCCGCGAGGAGGTGCCGGGCCGCCGCGGCTATCCGGGCTACCTCTACACCGACCTCGCCAGCCTCTACGAGCGGGCCGGCCTGCTCGCCGGCCGCGCCGGCTCGGTGACCCAGATCCCCGTGCTCACCATGCCGGACGACGACCTCACCCACCCCATCCCGGACCTCACGGGCTACATCACCGAGGGGCAGATCGTCCTCTCGCGCGACCTCCACCGCCGGGGGATCTATCCGCCCATCGACGTGCTCCCTTCCTTATCGCGGCTGATGAGCTCGGGGATCGGCGCCGGCCGCACTTTCCCTGAGCACCGGCCGTGGTCGGACCAGCTCTACGCCCTCTACACCCAGGGGCGGGAGGCGCGGCTGATGGCGGCGGTGGTGGGAGAGGCCGGCCTCTCTCCGGCCGACCGCCGCGCCCTCGCCTTCGCCGACGGCTTCGAGCGCGATCTGGTGGGCCAGGGGCGCCGCCGCCGGACCCTGGAGGAGACCCTGGCCGCCGGCTGGAAGCTCCTCGCCACCCTCCCCCGCGAGGACCTGACGCGGCTCTCCGACGCCGTCTGGGAGGCGAGGCCGCGGACATCGCAGGAGATTGCCCCGTGAGCGGCGCCGCGCCAACCCGCATGGGGCTGTTGCGGGCCCGCCGCCGTCTGGACCGGGTGCGCAAGGGGGTGGACCTCCTCCACCGCAAGCGGGAGGCCCTGGTGCGCGAGCTCTTCCATCTCGCCCGGCCGGCGGCGGACGCCAGGAGCGCCATCGCGGAGGGAGCCGCGCACGCCTACGAGGCGCTGCTGGAGGCCCTGGCGGTGGACGGCGGCACCGCCCTCCGCCCCCTCGGCTGGCCGGCCCGGGAGCTGAAGGTGGAGGTCCGTCCCGCGCAGGTCTGGGGGCTCGCCGTCACCCTGGGCGAGGCCCTCTCCCAGACCTCCCGCCAAGTGAATACCCTGGAGCGCCGGGTCTCCCCCGGCCTGGAGCACCAGATCGCCACCACCCGCCGCCCCCTCGACGAGCGCGAGCGGGAGGAGCACCTGCGGCTGCGGCATCTGTTGAGGCGGCGAACGGGGAAGGATGTCTCTACGAAGTAACCTACAAAGACAGGCACAGAAGCCTGAGTTGGAATCTTGCCCCGCTAGGGGCAACGGCATGTAGCCTGGGGCGTGAGCCCCAGGGAGGGGAGGCCTCAATAGATCCCAGAGCCCCGTAGGGGCGACGGTAGTTTGGTCCGGTCCGTTGACTGCCTTCGCCCCTACGGGGCTCTGGTCTTTATGGGGCACGCTACCTGGGGCTGACGCCCCAGGCTACATGCCTTCGCCCCTAACGGGGCAAAACTTCACTCTGTGCGGCAAGGGATGGTCCGGCATACGGGCTCACCAAACGGTAGCTCGCCCGGGCGATGCCGTGCTTACGAAGCTCCCGGAGGGTGTCGAGCACCTCCCGCACCTGCTTCGTGTCGACCTGGGGGTTGTTTGCGATCACGTCTTCTATACCGAGAATTTTCATTGTCCTGACGTTACCTCAAAGATACTCGCTTGACAACTCCCCGCTTTCTCCCTACTCTCCACTCCGGCAGGCAACAGACAAGCCTGTCTCAGTAACCAGCGAACGTGAAGGGACCTGGCTTTTGAGTGGGTCCCTTTCGTGTTTTCTGGGGAAAACCAAGAAAGAGAGTTTTTCGCATGCGTAACACCGGAAAAGTGAAGTGGTTCAACGACAGCAAGGGATTCGGATTCATCACGCCGGAGGACGGTCAGAAGGACTGCTTCGTCCACCACTCGGCGATCCAGGGCAACGGCTTCAAGTCGCTCGCCGAGGGGGACCGCGTGGAGTACGACATCGTCCAGGGCAAGAAGGGCCCGGCCGCCAGCAACGTCGTCAAGATCGCCTGATCCGCCTCACTACCCGATCGACGAGAGCCGCTCCGTTTGGGAGCGGCTTTTTCGTTTGTAGGGGCGGCCCTGCGCGGCCGCCCTGGGTGGGGCATAGCGGCAAGACAGGGCGGCCACATAGGGCCGCCCCTACGGTCCTACACCCCCAACTTCTCTACGAACAGCAAGTCCCCCGTATCCGTGTCCTGATAGTAGGAGAGCGTCGCCGTGCGGCTGGCGTCGTCGAGCTTCAGGATCACGTAGCCGTGGTTGTAGACGCTCCCCGTGGTGCCCAGCATCACCGGCAAGCCGGGGACGGCCGGGTTGGCCGGCAGCAGGGGAATCTTGCCGCCCACACACGACTTGTACGGCTGCTGAGCCACGAACACCGGCACCGCGCTGCAGCCGATGCACCGGCCGCGCTGGAGGCCCTCGTACGGCGCGTAGATCTCCAGGTTGTGCTCGTGCCCCCAGAGCCACGCCTCCACCTGGTCCAGCACGTCGCCGAATTGCGATTTCAGGAGGGTGTTCAGCGAGCGGTCGCCGTTGCTCTCGGGGCCGATCGGCGAGAAGGCCGAGAAGAGCTGGTGGTGGGAGAGCAGGATCGTGCGCCGGCCGCCGGCGGTGGCGATCTGATTCTTGTGCCAGGCGAGCTCGGTATCCTCGAGAAAGGTCATGGCGGTCGCCACGTCGAAGACGTCGCTGTCGTGAAGGCCGGTGTCCATCCCCAGGAGCTGCCAGCCGGAGCTGCGCAGGCTGAAGAAGCTGTTCGTCTGGAGCTGCCCCGGCGGCGCCAGGGGGGGCTGGTTGAGCTGGCCCAGCATGGCGTAGTAGGGACCGCCCCCGGAGTACATGTCGTGGTTGCCCGTGAGGTTGAACACCGGCACCGGATGGCTTGGGCCGCGGCCCAGCACCTCGTTGACCATGGCCAGCAGGTACTTCATGTTCTCGGTCTCGGTGCCGGAGTAGTAAACGTCCCCGAGGTGGATCAGCACGTCCGGCCGGTGGGCCGCCACCTTCTCCAGCAGCGCCTTGGCCTCGGGCGTGCCGGTGCCCCAGTCGGCGATCAGCGCCACGGTGGCGTTCTCGGGGAGCGGCAGGGGCGGCGGATCGTTCGACCCGGTCGACGCCCGGTAGGGGATCTTCCCCTTGTCGACGTCGAAGTACTTGACGTATTCGGTGACCGCCTGGGCCCACAGCGGATCGCAGGTGCTGAAACGCAGGGAGTCCTCGAGCTGCTGGATCTCGTCCGCGGGATGGTGCTCGGCCTTGGCCTTCGCGAGCTGCAGGGCGAGATGGGCGCACTGGTCGTCGGTACACTGGGTCGGCGCCTCGGCGGTCCCGGCCTTCGGGAGGTCCGACTTGGTGCCGAGGCCGCTCAGCACGTGTGCCACCGCGGTGGTGGCCGCGGCCACCACGGGATGGTCCAGGGTGGGCCGCACCGCCGCCGCGCCGGTGGCCGCCCCCTCCTTACGGTGCAGCACGTTGTCGACGGCCGATTGCCAGATGGAAAGAGCGGGATCGCGGAACGTCTTCAGGCTCATGCCACGTGCCTCACGTAAGTGTCCCAGAGCTCGCCCAGGAAGAAGGTGCCGAACTTCGCCATCGCTTCCGACTTCTCGGTGAAGTTGGCGGCGCCCGGCGCCTGCATGGAGGCCACCAGGTCGATGAGCTGCCGGACCCCGAGGGTCAGGACCCCCGCCCCGACCACCGGACCGGTCTTGTCCGTCCCCTCGTGGAGCTGCGAGTAGAGGGTGGTGGTGGCCTTCCAGAGGTCGAAGATCGGGTCCTGCCGCACGTTCTTCTGCCCCGCGAAGTAGTAATTCTTGCCCCCGTGCTGGAAGCCCATCTCGTACACCATCAGCTTCAGCTTGGGGTCGCCTGTGGGGCTGAACAGGTTGAAGATCCCCGAGGTGGCCTGCAGGCCGGTGCCGAACGGCGTGAAGTCGAGCGTGCCGTTGAGGCTGCCCGGATGGCTCGGCTCCTTGAGGAAGAGGTCGAGGTCCTGGATGTCGATGGCGCCGTGCATCGTCATCTCGCTCCCCTCCGCCCGCCCCTGCTTCTCTCCCTGCTCCGGATCGGTCGCTCCGAGAGCGAAACCGCCCGACATCACCTCACGAAACGAGATCCCTACGGTACCCATGCCTTTCTCCTTTCATCAGAGATCGCCGTCGGGCGCGGTCCCCGTGATTCCCTCCGCCACCCGCTCCGAGACGGCCGAGATCGTCGCCGTGGGGTTGGCCCCCACCGCCGAGGGGAGGAGCGCGCCGTCCGCCACGTAGAGGCCGGGATAGCCGAAGACCTGGCCGAAGGTGGGGATGGCGGCGCTGGTCACCCCGGCCGCCGGATCGTCCGCCAGCACGCACCCGCCCAGCGAATGCACGGTGACGTTCTTGCGCAGCGGAGGATACCAGGTGGGGAGCACGAAGAAATCCTTGCCATTCACCACCTTGTTGTAGCGCTTGCACTCCTCGACGATCGCCTTGTAGAGCGGCATGCTGTCCTGCTGCGGCCAGTCGATGGTGACCGAGCCCTCCTTGTCGAGCGACATGACGCCGTTCGATTGGTCGATCCCCATGCAGAGCAGCACGCTGGTGTTCCAGGAGATGTCCCCCGACATCAGGTCGCCCAGGGCCCAGCCGACGCTCCCCGGCGAGGTCCCCTTGACCCAGCGGGCGAAGGCGTTGCGCAGCCAGAGCCAGATCGCCGACAGGTGCATGAAGCCCGGCTTGACCCCCTCGACGAACCAGGAGGTGAAGACCGGGTAGCTGGCGTCCTCCAGGATGAAGGCGTGGTCCTTGGCGAACTGCTCGAAAAGGTTGCAATCGATGCGCTGGGTGATCACCGGGCCGTAGTTCGGGTTGGCCGGCGGCTGCCCGGCGGGGACCTGCTCCTGGCCGATCACGAAGGACAGGAAGTCGCCGTTGCCCGAGAAGCGCTGGCCCAGCCGGGCGCTCAGCCGCGGCAGGGTCTTGTAGAGGTCGCGGCAGCGCATCAGCAGCTCGGTCGAGCCGAGCGTGCCGGCGGAGACCACCACCCGGTTGGTGAGCGCCGCGTGCTTCAGCTTCGACCCCTGGCGGAGGTCGTAGTAGTAGACCCGGTAGCCGTGCGAGCCGTCCGCCGAAGGGTCGTCCTCCTCGCGGTCGTTGACCGGCACGATCTGGTGCGCCAGGTGCTCGGTCAGCACTTGGGCGCCGTAGCGGTGCTCGGCCACGTACAGGTAGTTGAGATCGATCGTGTTCTTCGAGTGGGTGTTGCAGCCGACGTCGCACTCCGCGCAGTAGACGCAGGAGGTCTGGAGGGCGCCGTAGCGGTTGCGGGCCTGCTCGCCGATCGGCAGCGGATCGTTGAAGTCGTTGCCGAAGAAGACGTTGAGGTCCACCAGGCTGGAATTGCGCCCGGTCGCCTTCGCCACCTGCTCGAAGAGGAGCGTGCGGGTGATCTCGCGGCGGGGGTCGCCGTTGCGCGGGATCGGCCGCGAGCCCAGCACCTCCTTGGCCACCCGGTAGTAGGGAGCGAGCGCCGCCTTCTTCACGTTGGCCGGCCAGCGCTCGTCGAAGACGTGGTCGGGCGGCTCCAGGAAGACGTTGGCGTAGATCAGCGAGCCGCCGCCGAGGCCGGCGCACAGCACCACGTCCATCTTGTGGTAGTTGCGGATGTCGAACAGGCCGTGCGCCTCGGCGTCCTTCATCTGCCGCGGCCGCGGCCGCTTCTCCCCCGGCACGTCGAGGACGTTCCAGAAGTTCCGCGCGAAGTCGTGCGGCGCGCGCGGGAACGAGCCCATGGGGTACCGCTTCCCCCGTTCCAGCACCATCACCCGGCCACCCGGCCACCGCTTGCTCAACCGGGCGGCGTTGATGCCGCCCCCGAATCCACTGCCGATGACGATCGCTTCGTACCTGTCGGTCATGAGACCCCCTGCGGGGAACCGCCCGCGACGTCTTTTAAGAGAAGGTGAAGGAAGAGGATAATATCACGTACGGAGCGGCCTCGCGAAAACAAAAGGGGCGCCCACGCCGGGACGCCCCAAAGAGCAAAGCAGAACCTTACACAGGCAGAACAGCCAGACCAGAACAGCGTTGCCAGGAGTCGCTTTGCTAGAATAGTGTGGCCAGAGGGGCGGACCGGGACAGGCGCGATAAGATACCGGCCCCATGCCCTCTCTACCCTGGACCATCGACGAGGACATCCGCCGGGCTTCCACCCTGCCGGCCGAGGTGTACGGCGATCCGCGCTGGTACGCCGCGCTGCGCGACCGCGTCTTCGCCCACAGCTGGCAGCTCGTGGCGGACATCGACGCCGTGCGCGTCCCCGGGGCCACCCACCCCTTCACCCTGCTCGAGGGGATGCTCGACGAGCCGCTGGTGCTCACCCGGGACACCCAGGACCGGCTCCACTGCCTCTCGAACGTCTGCACCCACCGCGGCACGCTCGTCTGCGAGCACGCGGCGGTGCTGCCGGCGCTCCGCTGCCGCTACCACGGCCGGCGCTTCGCCCACGACGGCCGCTTCCTCTCCATGCCCGAATTCGAAGGGGCGGAGGGGTTCCCCTCCCCGTCGGACAGCCTGCCGAAGATCCCCTTCGGCACCTGGGGGAAGCTCCTCTTCGTCTCGCTCGACCCCGCCTTCCCGCTGGCGGAGCTGACGGCGGAGATGGACGCCCGGGTCTCCTGGCTGCCCCTCCGCGAGGCCGTGCTCGACCCCTCCCGCTCGCGCGACTACCTGGTGAAGGCCAACTGGACGCTCTACTGCGACAACTTCCTGGAGGGGTTCCACATCCCCTACATCCACGCGGGGCTGGCGGGCGCGCTCGACTACGGCGAATACCGCACCGAGCTCTTCCGCTGGTCCAACCTCCAGGTGGGGGTGGCGAGCGGCGGCGAGGACGTCTTCGATCTCCCCCCCTCCTCTCCCGACTACGACCTCCAAAAAGCGGGCAAGAAGATCGCCGGCTACTACTTCTGGCTCTTCCCGAACACCATGCTGAACGTCTATCCCTGGGGGATCTCGGTCAACATCGTCCGCCCCCTGGCGCCGGACCGCACCCGCGTCTCCTTCCTCTCCTACGTCTGGGACCCCGCCCGCCTCGACCGCGGCGCCGGCGCCGCCCTCGACCGCGTGGAGCGCGAGGACGAGGCGATCGTCGAGAGCGTCCAAAAAGGCGTGCGCTCCCGCCTCTACCACCGGGGGCGGTATTCCCCGGTGCGGGAGCAGGGGGTGCACCATTTTCACCGGTTGTTGGAGGGGTTTCTGAGCTGACTTGACGCCTTTACGGATTCTCCCTAGACTACCACATGCTTGAAATCGAAGAAAAAGTACTCAGAGGCGGTCTTTCGAGCCCCACGGCTCTGATCGAGAGCCCGAGCCGGCGTCTTCTGTCATGTCTTTCGAGATCCTCGGTGAGATCAAGGAGATCGAAACCATCGCCATCGAGGGTGGCATCCGCGTATTGAATCACCTTCGCATGCACTGCGGAATGGGGCGCTGGAGAAAACGGAAGGGTTTTGCGATAGTACGTCTTGAGGATGGGACGGTCTGCCGAGCCGAGCTTCACTGGTACGAGGCCAGCGGCATCGGCAGGCGAGAGGTCAAGATCAAGCGGTTCCTAGAGTAGGGTCATGGCGGAAAGCGGCTTGGAGCAAGGGTTCGTGGTTTGTGTCCGCAACGACGGATATGCCACCTCCCTGGAGGTTCGGAAGATCTACCGGATGCTGAACGATCCGGCCGCCGCGTCGCGTCATTACGTCAGGATCGTGGACGAGTCGGGTGAGGATTACCTCTACCCCGAGAGCTTTTTCCTGCCCATCGAGCTGTCCCAGGAGATGCTAGAAGCCCTCCTCCTCGCCGGCTGATCCCGGCGGACGTGTCCGGAAAGCCGGTCCCGGCGTAGGGAATCCTCCCCCGCCGTCTGGGCCGTCCGGCGCTTCGCAGTCCCTTCTCGTCGCTTCGGGGCAATGTTCCGTCGCCGGAGGAGAACCGTTCCCCCAAAAAGGGGAATGCCCCGTCCAAAAAGACGGAACGTTCGTCCGGTCGGACGAATGTTCCACCAGTTTTGGGAACGTTCCATCCAAATGGACGGAACATTCCCCGACGAGGAGCTCGGCCTGACCCGGCCCCAACGAAGCCCCCCGCTCCTCCGTATACAACGAGGAAGCAGCAGCCTCTTGGTATCCTATTCCGGCAAGCTCTGAGCTGAGGAGAGTCATCGTGAAGAGACTGTTCGCGCTCGTCTTCCCGCTGCTCCCGCTTCTTGCCCTCCCCCTCCACGCCGCCGGCATCCCGGTGACCGGCCGCGTTTTGACCCCGGACGGCAAACCCGCTGTGGGGGTCCGGGCCCTGCTGATCCCCGAGATCGCCAATTTCGAGCTCGCCCGGCTGGAGCTCGGCGGCAAGGCGGAGCCGGCTCCGGCGGTGAGCGCGTCGACCGACGCGGCGGGGAGCTTCCGGCTCACGGCCCCGGAGGCCGGGATGTGGACGGTCCGGCTGGAGGGGACCGGCTACGCGCCGCTGGAGATGGCCCTCGCTCCGCTGACCGAGGAGACCGAGCTCCCCGATGCCGCGCTCGTCCCCGACGCCCCCCTGCGGGTAAAGGTCGTGGACCCGCGGGGCAAGCCCCTCGCCAACGCCTGGGTGCGGGTGGAGAGCCCCAGGTCCACCGCGGTCCCGGAGAAGCCGTGGCGGCTCCCGCTCCACCGCGTAGCCTTCACGGACGCGAGCGGCGGCGCCACGCTGCCGCGGAATCCGGACGAGGCGGTCACGGTGTGGGCCGCCGCCCCCGGGCTCCTGCCGGTCCGCCAAGAGAAGGTACGCGGGAGCTCCGTCACTCTCCGTCTGGCCGCCGGCGCGGCGCGGCGGATCGAGGTGCGCGACGCGCGGGGAAAACCGTTGGCGGGCGTGCTGGTCGCCCTGGCGGACAGCTCCTGGGTGGCCGGCCGCACGGCGGAGGGGGGGAGGCTCGATCTGCCGGTGCCGGCGGCGGGCCTCGATCTGCGCCTCGCGGCGGAGGACGGCCGGCGGCTCACCTGGCGGCTGCGGGCCGCGAAGCCGGAGGAGACGGGGCCGGTGGTGATCGCGCTGAAACCGGCGGTGCCGACGAACGGCAAGGTGGTGGAGGAGAAGACCGGCCGCCCGGTCCCCGGGGCCCTGGTATGGCCGGACCGGGACCTCGGCGCCGTGACGCGCGCCGGCAGGGACGGCACCTTCCGGCTCGCGCACGTCGAGCCGGAGGTGGGCGTCCTCGCCACCGCGCCCGGCTACTTCATCGACCAGGGGGGGGCGGGCGGACGGAGGGTCACCTTCAAGCTCCTGCCGCGGCTGGCGGCCGGAGGGATCGTGGTCGACGAGGCGGGCCAGCCGGTGGCGGGCGCCCGGCTCAAGGCCTCGCCCAAGGCCGGCACGCGATTCCAGCGGAGCCCGGCCGCCTGGAGCAGCGGCGGCTTCGCGCGCAGCGCGGCGTCCGGCCGGTTCCGGCTCGCGGGCCTCGCGGCGGGGGTGGCCTACGAGCTGCGCGCCGAACGGGAGGGGTTCGCTCCCTCGCGCGTGGAGCTGCCGGCGCGGCAGGCCGGCGCGCCGGCGCCGGATCTCCGCGTCGTCCTCCACCCGGGGCGCACGGCGTTCGGCCTGGTCATCGACGGCCGCCGCCGTCCGGTGGCCGGGGCCGAGGTCAGCCTGCGGCCCACCCTGCCCGCGGATCTCCTCGCCCGCGCCTGGGAGCTCCGCAACCCCGAGCGGATCCCGGCGACCACCGGCGCGTCCGGCCGCTTCGAGATGAAAAACCTGCCGGCGGGGACGTTCGACCTGACCGTCCGCGCGCGCGGGTTCGCGCCGATCACCGTGCCCGCGCTCGCCATCCCCGCGGACAAGGGGACCACCGATCTGGGGACGGTACAGCTGGCGCCGGGAGGATCGATCCGCGGCCTGGTGGTCGATCCCCAGGGAGAGCCGATCGCGGACGCCGAGGTGCAGACGGCGGGGGCGGACCGCGACGGGCTGTTGTTCCGGGGGGGCCGGCCGGGCGACGTGGGGGCGGCGGGCGCCGTCACCGCCGCCGACGGCTCGTTCACCCTGGAGGACCTCGCTCCGGGGGTGGCGCTCGACGTGATCGTCACGCATCCGGGCTACGGGCCGGGCGGGGCTCCGGGCGTCGCCGTGCCCAGCGAGGCCCCCATCCGCATCGTCCTGCAGCCGGTCTCCCGTGTCTCCGGGCACGTCCTGGGACCGGACGGCAAGCCGGTCGCCGGAGCCTCGGTGGCCCTCAACGAGAGCCCGCGGCGGCTCGGCGGCGCCTTCTTCCAGGCCCCCTCCCGGCATCTCCACGAAGGGGTGACGGACGACGAGGGGGCCTTCGTCTTCGCGGACGTCGCCCCCGGCCCCTTCCAGATGAGCGCCTCGGCGCCGGGCCACCAGCGGGCGGAGCTGCGGGGGCTGGAGGTGAAGCCCGGCCAGGACCTCTCCGGGATCGCCATCCAGCTCCCCGCCGGGGCCACGGTCGAGGGGCGGGTGACGTCCACGGAGGGGAAGCCCCTCGCGGATGCCCAGGTGGTCGTGGCCGACGCGGCGGTGAACGGCATCGCCGGCTTCTCTCCATTCCGCGGCGAGACCGACGACGACGGCCAGTACCGGATCGAGGGGATCTCCCCCGGCCCCCACACCCTGGCGGCCACCGCCGAAGGGTACCGGCGCGCGGTCCGCGACGTGGAGGCGGCGGTGGAGCCTCGCAAGGTGGATTTCCAGCTCGATCGCGGGCTGGAGATCTCCGGCCGGGTGGTGGACGACGGCGGCAATCCCGTTCCGGACGCCGGGGTCTCCCTCTTCGGAACGGGCAAGAGGTCGCAGGACGCGGCCACCGAGGCGGACGGCACCTTCCGCCTCTCCGGCGTGGAGGACGGCGACTACGTCCTGGAGGCCCTCAAGAGGGGGTACTCCTCCGGCCCGGTGCGAAAGTTGACGGTGGCCGGCGCGCCGGTGAGCGGCATCGAGCTCAAGCTCACCCCCTCGGAGGGCACCATCACGGGGCGGCTGACCGGGCTCGAATTCAGCCAGCTCGCCCGGGTGCGCGTATGGGTGAGCGCGGCGTTCAACCTCGGCACCGTCGACGTCGAGGGGAGCTATCGCATCTCCCACCTCGCGCCGGGCCATTGGCGGGTGCAGGCCACCGTGCCGGACACCCCGCTGCACGCCGAGGGGGAGGTGACGCTGGAGCCCGACGCCGCCGAGGCCCGGCTCGACCTCAATTTCGGCGGCGGCCACACGTTGACCGGCGTCGTCCTGCGCAACGGCGAGCCGCTCGCCGGGGCCGCGCTGATCCTCACCCGGCCCGGACAGGCCCTGCGGACCTCGGCCGATCTCCAGGGGGCCTTCCGCTTCGAGGGGCTCGAGGACGGCTCCTATGAGCTCAACGCCGGCACGGGGGGTGGCGCCTGGCACAAGGAGACCGTGGAGATCACGGAGGACCAGACGGTCCGGGTGGAGCTGCGCACGGCGAGCCTCTCCGGCCGGGTGGTCGACGCCACCGACTCCTCGCCGGTCTCCGGAGCCAGGATCTTCGTGAAGGGCCCGGAGGGCTCCAGCAGATCCCCCTTCTCCTCGGACGCGACCACCGACGCCCGCGGCGTCTTCCGCCTGGCCGAGATCGAAGCGGGCGCCTGGACGGTGCAGGCGGCCAAGGAAGGCTACGCGACCGGCCAGCGGAGCATCGAGGTGGGGGACTCCCCGCCCGGCGACGTCGAGATCCGTCTCGATCCCACGGAGGGGGTGACGGTGGAGGCCCTGCTCCCCACGGGGCAACCGCCGGAGCGCATCCGGGTGGCGGCGCTCGACGGCGGCGGCGCGACGGTCTCGACGGGCACCTATCTCACGGGGGAGAACGGCCGGGCGCGCGTCCCGAACGTGCCGCCGGGGAGCTGGCTGCTCCTGATCGAATCCGACCAGTCGGCGCCGGCGACCGTTCCGGCGCCGGTCCCGGGGCCGGCGGTCCACGTCGTCCTGCCGCCGGCCGGCCGGCTCAGCGTCCAGGTGCCGGACCTGAAGGGCGACGCCAAGGTCGTCCTCTCCGGCGGCGGCGGGGTCTACCGTGACTTCGATTGGGACGGCAGCGTGAGGTCCGAATGGGACCTCGATGGCGGCGCCCGGAGCTTCGACCGTCTCCCGGCGGGCGTCTGGCAGGTGACCGCCCGCGCCGCCGACGGGCGCTCGTGGTCCGGCACGGCCACGGTGACGCCGGGGGGATCGGCGGTGGTGGAGCTGCGGTAGGCCCTCACTCTCCCAACCCTCTCTCTCTCGGCGTTATCGGTCTTATCCAAATCCGACGGATCGGTCGGATCGGTCGGATTACCGCCAGGCGTCCCTCGACTCCGTCCTCCCTACACTCTAAAATAGGGCAACTTTCTCTGTTCTGGGATGCCGGCTGTCTTCCCGGATAGCCTGGGGGGGCGCGCTTCATCATGGAGTCAGCAGGTCCATCGGTCTGGACGCCGTACCTGGAGGCTCTGCCTCCCGAGGCGGCGCCCGCGCTCGTGCCGCTGCTCGACCGGATCTCCTCTCTGCTGGCCTCCCTGTCCGTTCCCGCCAGCGGCGGCGCCTGCCTGGCGGTGTTCGACGCCGGGCCGGGCCAGCTCGGCGGTCCTCGCGTGACGCAGGTCGCCACCCTCCTCGCGCTCGCCCGGCGGGCCGAGACCGCGGGGGTGCGCTTCGCCTGGGGGGTGCTCCAGGAGCCGGAAGCGCCGCTCTCGCCCGGCGTCACGGCGGAAGGCATACGCCGGCTGGTGAGCGCCCGCACGCCCCACGAGGCGACCCACCCCCAGATCGCGGCCTGGCGCTCGCGGCTGGAGGAGCGACCGGAGTGGGACGAGACCTGGGTGGTGGGCGCGCCCCGGCTCGGCGCTCCGCCCAGCCTTCCCGCCGCCCTCCACCTCCAGATCTGGGACGCGCTGGAGCCCGGCGCCGGCAGGGTCTGCGTCTCCTTGCCGCGGACCTATGAGGCCGTCCTCGATCTCCCCGAGGACGCCGCCTGCGTGCGCCTGCTGCGCGCGGGAGGCACCGGGCCGCGCCGGGGGGAGGAACGCGATCCGGCCACCCTCGCGCCGTCCGGGGACCTCTCCCGCGAGGAGCCCGCGCCCCCGGAGGCCGCCGGGCCGCCCGAGGCTCCGGAGCCCCACCGGACGCGCTCCGGGAGCGCGGGAGGCGGCCTGGGCTCCCGCTTCGCCACCGCCCTGCACCGGTTGACCGGCCGCACCGCCCTCGCCTCGCGCCTGTCGCGGGCCGTGAGCCGCCGCCACACGGCCTACATCCGTAAGATGAAAGAGATGTTCGAGAACGGCGATTTCGAAAGCGCCTTGCGGCACGCCATCCCCCTGGCCGCGGAGGCGGGAGGAGGCCCGCGCCGGCTGCCGCTGCGCTCCTTCGCGCCGCGCGCCGATCTGCACATCCGCCCGGAGCGCTCGCGCCCCTGGTCGGTGGCCGAGATCTCCCCCGATCTCCACGGCGAGCTGCGGCGGCTCTATCGCGAGGCGTTCCACCGCCTGGAGGCCCAGGATCGCATCGAGGAGGCCGCGTTCCTGCTCGCCGAGGTGCTGCACGCCCACGAGGAGGCCGTCTCCTTCCTGGAGCGCCATGGGCGGCTCCGGCTGGCCGCCGAGATGGCCGAGGCGCGGGACCTCCCGCCGGGGCTGGTGGTCCGCCAGTGGTTCCTGGCCGGCGACCGCCAGCGGGGCCTGCGGATCGCCCACCGCACCGGCGCCTTCGCCGACGCCGCGACCCGCCTGGAGCGCAGCCGGGAGAGCGAGCAGGCCTCCGAGCTGCGGCGGCTGTGGGCCCGCGAGCTGGCCGCGGCGGGGGACTACGCCGCGGCCGTGGACACCGTCTGGCAGCTCCCCGAGGAGCGCCATATGGCGCTCGAATGGATGGACCTCGCCATTGATCAGGGGGGCGCTCCCGCCGGCCGCATGCTGGCCCGCAAGGTCGCCCTCACCCTCGAGCCGTTCGCGGAGGTGCGCGGCGCCGCCCAGAGGCTGCTGGAGAGCTGGCGCGCCGAGGGGGCCCCCGCCCGCCTGGCCTTCGCGGACACCCTGCGCCGCGGCGACCGCTCCCCCGCGGCGGCGACGCTCGCCCGCGCCGCCGTACGGGCCATCGCCCGCGACTCGGGACGCTTCGGCGCCCGCATGGAGCCGGCCGACCTGCGGCAGCTCGCGGCCTTCGCCGGGGACGGCGCCCTGCGCGCGGACGCCCTGGCCCTGCCGATCCCCGCGCGCACGCTCTGGATCACACGCGGCGAGCCGCTGGAGGTCGAGATCGCCGCCCGCGACGCCGGGACCCGGCCGGCCTACGACGCGGCGTTCCTGCCCAACGGCCTGACCGCGGTGGCGCTCGGCGAGGCCGGAGTCCGCCTGCTCACGCGCGGCGGCCGGACCGTGGCCGAGCTCGATCAACCGGCCCACCGGCTGGTCGTCTCCGACCACGGCGACCGGGCCATCGCCCTGGCGCGGCGAGGGGACTCCTGGCGGCTCGCCCGCCTCGACTTCTCCCTGCGCCGGGCCGAGCCCTGGTGCGAGGCGCGGCTCGACGCCTTCGCGCCGGACTACGACGGCGCCCTCTGGTTCGTGGCGGGCCCGGACGGCCTGCTCGCCGCCGATGCCACGGCCAAGCGCCTGGAAGGCTCCTGGGGGCTCTCCCGTCTGCCGGGCAGCGCGCTCGCCATCGCCCGCTCCGCCGCCCGCTGCTCGCTGGCGCTCGCGGGCGACCCGTCCGAGATCTGGACCTACGAGCTCCCCTCGCTCACCCTGCGCCGCCGCGATCCGGTCCCCCTCGCGCCGGTGATCCGCCGCACCCACCGGATCGCCATCTCGCCCGAGGGGGCGCTCGCCGAGCCCCCGCCCGGCGGCGCCACCGGAAAGCAGATCGTCCTGCAGATCCACGGCTTGCACATCCAGGACGGACCCGTGGTCGAGATCCCGCTCGACGCCTCGGGCCGGCCGGGCGAGCCGGCGATCACCGGCGACTGGGCCGCGCTGCCCGTCTTCTCCTCGGAAGGGGCCTGCGTCTGCCTGATCCACCTCCCCTCCGGCGCCGTCCGCGCCGAGGTGGCCCTGGGGCGCTCCTCCAAGGTGGCCCTCCGCCTCACCACCCAGTACCTCACCCTGGCCGACGACCGCGGGCGCGTCGTGGTGCTGGACCTGGAGAACGGCCAGGTGCGGCGGGATTTCCGGCTGTAGGGGATCGTGTACCATCCTTGCAAGAAGGAGGTGCCGGAATGGCCACGACCCTGAGAGTTGAGCTTCCCCCGAGCCTATCCGAGGACGAGGCCCGTCTTCTGTTCGCGGTCAAGCTCTACGAGGTCGGAAAGGTCACTCTCGGCCAGGCCGCGAAGATCGCCGAGCTCTCGAAGCGGGCTTTCATGAAGATCCTGGGCCGCTATGGCGTGCCGGTCTTCAATTACAGCCCGGAGGAGCTCCGGAGCGAGGTTGATGTTTTCAGCCCCGCAGGGGCGCGGGCATAAAGCCTGGGGTTTCAACCCCAGGTAGGCGCGCTCCCTCCCCAAAGCCCCGAAGGGGCGAAGGCAGCCATGGATCGGCGCAAGCTGCCTTCGCCCCTTCGGGGCTTTGGATGAATTTGGGGCCTTGTTCCTGGGGTTGAAACCCCAGGCTTTATGCCTGCGCCCCTTACGGGGCTGAACGAGCGCCCCCCTTCCCCTTTTCCGCTAACGCCGCCACCAAATCCTCCGCCCTCGCCACCTTGAGATCCGCCTTCACGGCGTCCAGCTTCGGGGGACGGGGGAAGCCCCATTCGACGAGGGCGAAGGCGGCGCCGGCGTTGTGGGCGGTCTCGGCGTCGATCCAGGTGTCCCCCACCAGCATCAGACGCTCGACGGGGAGGCCCAGGCGCTCGGCCAGGACGCGCAGGCCCGTGGGGTCGGGCTTGCGGGTGGGGAGGGTGTCTCCCCCCAGGATCTCGCGGAAGAAGTAGGTCAGCCCCAGGCCGTCGAGGATCCGGCGCGAGAGCGCCTCCCCCTTGTTGCTCAGCAGGGCCAGCGGATAGCGATCCCGGAGACGGACGAGCATCTCCCCGATCCCCGGATAGGGATGGGTCTGCTCCAGGCAGACCTCCCAGTAGAAGCCGAGATAGCGGTCGAGCGCGCGGTCGACCTGCTCGGGGGAGAACCCGGGACCGAGCGCCCGCTCGACGAGCAGCCGCGCTCCCTCCCCCACCATCGTCACCACCGCCTCCAGCGGGATGGCGGGGAGCCCCAGCTCCGCCCGCATCCGGTTGATAGCGGTGGTGATGTCGCGGCGGGAGTCGATCAGGGTGCCGTCGAGATCGAAGACGAGGGCGGCGGGGCGATCCATCAGATCTCGATAATTAGATCTCGATGAATTCGGCCTCGACCCGCCGCGGCAGGATGCCCGCCTCGTAGCCGCGGTCCATCAGGAGCTGCACGGCGCGGCGGCCGGCCTCGCCGTAATCGCGGGTCCAGTCGTTGACGTACATGCCGACGAAACGGTCCGAGCGCACCGGGTCGTCCTCCAGGCCGCGGGCGTAGCGGGTGGCGTAGCCGAGCGCCTCCTGCCGGTGATCGAGGCCATAGTTGATGCTCTCCGTCAGCAGCCGGCAGAGACGGCGCTTGAGGTCCTGGTCCAGATCGCGCCGGATGCCGTTGCCCCCCAGCGGCAGCGGCAGGCCGGTCTCCCCTTTCCACCATTCCCCGAGATCGACCACCTTGCGCAGCCCCAGGTCGCCATAGGTGAGCTGCCCCTCGTGGATCACCACCCCGGCGTCCGCCTTGCCGGCGAGCACCACGTCGAGGATCTGGTCGAACGGCACGATGTGCGTCGTCACCTGGGGCTGCCAGAGCCGCAGGGCGAGATGGGCGGTGGTCAGCTCGCCGGGGATCGCCACCTTGAGCCCCGGCAGATCGGCCCGGCCATAGGGCTCGCGGGCGACCACGATCGGGCCGTAGCCGTCGCCGAAGCTGGCGCCCGAGGGCATGAGCTGGTAGCGGTCGGCGAGGTGCGCGTAGGCGTGGAAGGAGAGCGCGGTGATCTCGTAGGTCCCCTGGAAGGCCGCCTGGTTCAGGCTCTCGATGTCCTGCAGGACGTGCCGGATCTCCAAGCCCTCGACGTCGAGAACCCCCTGTGTCAGGGCGTAGAACATGAAGGCATCGTCCGAATCGGGGCTGTGGGCGATGCGGATCGTTGTCGTGGTCGTCTGCGTGGTCATGGCCCCGGAGGGTATCAGAATCGAGGACGGCCTCGCCTCCGGGAGAGGCGTTCTCGGACCGTCCCCTGCAGAGGACGACCTCTCGGTATCCTAAAGTATAGAATCCCCTTTCTTTTCAGTAATTTGCTCTCATGGCACGGCTCTTGTAGTTAAAGATGGCGAGGAAGGCCGCGCCAGAGCGGGCCTCGCCATCACCAGGAGATTCAGTCATGAAGACCACGATCCAAAAGACTCTCAAGCGGGGCATCGGGCTCGCCCTGCTCATCGCTACCTGCATGACCCTCTCGTCGTGCATCATCGTCGATCCGCACCACCACCACCGCTACCCCTACAGGGGGGGCTACTACAGCCAGGAGGTGAGGCCGTGAGGCCGCGGTTCGCGAAGCTCCTCGGGGCCGTCCCCCTCCTCGCGGCACTGGCGTTGCCGGCGTCCGCGCAGTACCGCCCCGGCTATCCGGCCCCCTACTCCTACCGCGGGGGGTACGGCTACGGCTCGCAGGGCGTCATGGACGGCTTCGTCGCCGCGGATCGGGGGCGCTGCCTGGTCCTGCGCGACCACCAGCGCCGGACCTTCTACCTCTCGGGCGGCGGCACGGACGGCCTGCGTCCGGGAGACCACGTCACGGTGCGCGAGCGCACGATGAGCCGGAGCAACTGCGGCAACGACGGGCCGACCCTGGAGGTGTTGGACGTGCGGACGGTCTGGAACGGCGGCGGCCACCGCTCGGCCTATTTCGACGCGCGGCGGGACGGCAACTTCGTGCGCTTCCTCGAGCGCAGCCGCGACCGCGGCGGGTGGTACTCCGACCACTACTCCTACCTGCAGCGGGGCGATCATTACGGGCAGTACGCTCCTCCACCGGGCGGCCCCTACGACCGCAACGGGCAGCCGCCGTACCCGCCGCCGGGCCAGCCGCAGTACCAGGGCCCGCCGCAGGGTCCGCCGGACCAGGATCAACCGCAATACGATCCGAACGGGCAGGGGCAGCCGCCGCCGCCTCAGTACGATCCGAACGGCGGCCAGTACGACAGCCAGCCGTATGACCAGAACGGCCAGAACGGCGACGACCGCGGCGCTCCTCCCCGGTCGATCAGCGTGGACGGCACGCTCGACTTCAACGGCGCCTGCCCGGCGGTGCGCGACCGCAGCGGCACGTCGTACGATCTGGCCGGCGATCTGCGGGGCTTCCACAACGGCGAACGGGTGCGCGTGACCGGCCTGCTCTCCGGCTCCTCCTCCTGCGGCGGCACGGCGCTGGAGGTCCAGGAGATCCGGGAGCGGAGGTAGGCCCCTCATCACCCTGGCCCTCTTCTCCCGTCCCCTCCCCCCTCCCTCACCGGGAGAAGAGGGAGAAATCCCTTCGGGATTGTCTTCGGGTGGGGGTTCCCCTCTCCCGGTGAGGGAGGGGGGAGGGGACGGGAGAGGGGTCAGGGGTGAGGGTGGCACACGCCTTGAACCGGTTCCTGGCGAGGAGGTGTGGGATGACGAGGACAAGGAATCGGATCTCGGGGCGGGGCCTCAGGCTCGCCCTGTTTCTGACGGGCGTGCTGGCCCTCTCCGCCTGCGCGGTGGAATCGCCCGCCTACTATCGCCAGGGCCCCCAAGGCCAGCAGGGGCAGGTCGACGGCTTCATCACCTTCGAGGGGCGCTGCCCCACGATCCGCGACCATAATTCGAACGAGGTCTTCGGGTTGACGGGCAACGTGCGCGCCCTGCGGCCGGGGGACCACGTCGCCCTCAGCGAGCGCGCGGTGGGCGGCCGCGCCTGCGGCATCAACGCGCCGACGCTGGAGGTGCTGTCGGTCGACGTCGTCTGGAGGGGGGACGATCACCGGGACGCCTGGTTCGACGCCCGCCGGGACGGCGACTTCGAGAGCTTCATCGCCCAGAGCCGGGACCGCGGCGGCTGGTACTCCGACCGCTACGCCTACCTCCACGGCGGCGGGGGGCAGGCTCCGGGCCGTCCCGGGCCGTACGACCAGGATCGGGATCGAGATCAGGATCGCGGCGGGTACGGCAACCCGCCGCCGCCCCCGCCGCCCGGCATGGACAATCCTGGTGAGGACCGCGACGACGACGAGGAGCAGGAGGAGCTCAGCGTCACCGGCCGGCTCGACCTGCGCGGCTCCTGCCCCACGATCCACACTCCGAATGGAGACTCCTGGGACCTGACCGGCGATCTGGGGGACTACCGCGACGGCGACCGGGTGAGGATCCTCGGCTATCCCGCGGGGACCTCCTCCTGCGGCGGCAGAGCGCTCCGCGTCGAGGAGGTTTCAACCCCAGGCGGGTGACTACTCGTACTGGATGAACCCCGGCGCCATGATGCCGTCGGGGTCGAATTTGCGCTTGGCCTCCAGGATCATCGGCCAGCGATCGCCGAAGTGCTGGGCCCACTTCTCCGCCGTGTTGAAGGTGATGAAGCCCGAGAGGTAGCGCTTGCCGCCGTAGAAGATCGACAGCTCGCTCGCCATGTCGAGCTGGGCCAGGGCGCGATCGAGGAACCGGAAGGGGACGCCCGGCAGGATGCCCCAGCCCATCACGTACTCCCCGTCCGGATGCACGAACAGCGGCACGTCCGACGTGCCGGTGTAGGCCGGCCAGAGGAGGACGTGGCCGCCCGGTCCCAGGGCTTGCGGCGGCGTCTGGGCGAGCACCCCCTCGATGAAGTCGCGGGCGGTGTCCCAGGGAAGGGTGGTCTCCATCCACGGGTGGGCCATCTCCCAGTAGCCGCTGCGGCGCCAGAGCTCGAAGACCGGGTCCATGCGGTTGGCGAATTCGTACTGGGTGAAGTCCTCGGTGTGCGTGTGCCGGTAGGGCTTGAGCGCGGAGAGCACCGCCGCGTCGTCCGGCTCCTCGCCGGCGTCGAATTCGACGGTGACGTGGACGGGGTAGAACCACTGGGCGAAGGTCTGCATCCCCTCGCCGAGCTCCATGCCCTCGCCGATCTTCTTGATCCCCTGCAGGCAGGGGGTGCACCAGGCTTCGATCGAGGAGAAGGTGGAGCTCGCGGGGTCCATCACCTGCTTCGCATCCCCCATCACGGCGCCGAGGTCGTCGTAGAGGAGGAAGTATTTGCGCACCGTGCTCTTGACCTTGCGCAGGCGGATCTTGGCGCGGGTGATGACGCCGAACTGGCCGAGGCCGCAGCGCACCACGTCGAAAACGTCGCGGTGGGCCTCGCGCGAGCAGGTGACGATCTCCCCCGTGCCGGTGACCACCTGGAGCTCGACGGCGTTGTCCGCCTGGGTGCCGTAGCGGAAGCTCGCCACTCCCAGGCCGGCCATCGAGAGGGTGCCCGAGATCTGCACCCCCAGGTTGTTGGTGAGCACGCGGGGGATCAACCCCTTCTCCAGCGTCGCGGTGACCAGGTCGCGCCAGACGACGCCGCAATCGACGGTGGCGGTCTCCCCCGCCGCGTCGATCTCATGGATGGTGGTCATCACCGAGGTATCGAGCAGCACGCCCCCCTCGGTGGTGGCCTGGCCGCTCTGGGTGTGCGCCTGGCCGCGCGGGGTGACGGGGATCTTCCGCTCGCGGCAGAAACGGATCACCGCGGCGACCTCCTCGGCCGACGTGCAGCGGGCCACGGCCCCGGGGAGCCGGTCCACCGTGCGGCCGAAGTCGGAGCGGTAGAGCTCGCGCACCTCGTCGTCGAGCAGGATGCGGTCGCCCAGGATCCCCTTGAGCTCCCGCAGGGCGTCGGTGGTCGAAAGCGTGGTATGGACAGTCATCGGATCTTCTCCCTGGAGGATTGGGCGCGCGGCGGGCTGTGCGCGAAGCCACCCCTCTTTTAGCGGATTTGTCGCGGCGCGGCAACCATCCCCGGGGGCGGGGGTGACGGGGCGTCCGGCGGCGCGGGCGGGGGGACCGGCGGCTTCACGGGCACCTCGCGGTTGGGGTCGTTCTTCTTCTCGCCCGGCTTCTCGGGCATCACGATCGGCGGCTTCTCGACCTCCCCCCGCCGCTCGGCGATGCGGACGGGGAGCACGGTCTTGAACCCGCCCCGGATCCATCCATTGATGCCGCCCGCCATGCCGACGATGCTCTCGAAGCCGCTCGCCGCGAGGATCTTGGCCCCCTGCTCGGCGCATTCGTCGCTGTCGCAATAGATGAAGATCGTTTCATCCCGGTACGGCAGGATGTTCAGCAGCTGGTAGGGGAGGCGGGAGACGGAGATGTTCTTCGCATCGTGGACGTGGCCGGTCGGGCCGTTGAAGTCCTGGGGAGGCCGCAGATCGATCACCAGCATCTGCGGGTTGTCCCGCATTATCTCGTAGGAGATCGACGGCGAGAGCTTCTTGTACAGCGGACGGGGCCCCGGCTTGGGGTGGAACAGCGAGCACCCCCCGCAGACGAGGGCGAAAAGCAGCAGGAGGGCGGTCCGGCGGGTGCTCATTCCGGGCTCAAGCTTACACCGCTTCAAGCCTCCTCCAGCTCCACCTCCGGCCGCACCTCCCCCACCTCCACCCCCCGTACGTTGCGCACCGGCGGCGAATGGAATTCGCGCAGCTCCTCGAATTCGGCGCCGGCCAGGCTGCCGAGCTGGCGCAGGACGTCGAGCACCACGCCGTCCCGGCAGCGCTCGCCGCCGTCGGCGATCTTCACGGTGATGCCGAGCGCCACCGGACCGCGCACGGCCAGGCCATAGAACCCTTCCGCCCCCTCCTTGGCCAGCACCCGGCCGCCGGTCACCTGCATCAGGCGGGTGGTGAATCTCCCCGGTCCGGCCACCATCTCCGGAGCGCCGGTCATGCCGCGGACGATCGCGCCCACCGCGGCCGTGGTCCGGGCATCGAGCCCCGCCGCCTCCGGATGCGCGAGCGCCGCGTAGCCGCGGGCGGCGGCGGCGAGCGACAGGCGGAAGGTGGGGACGCCGCAGCCGTCCACGGCGAGGCCGATCGCCGCCTCCGGCAGACCGCAGAAGGCGGCCACGTGGCCCAGAATCCGCTCCTGCCAGGGGTGATCCGGCGCGATGTAGCCGACGGTGGGCAGGCCCAGCGCCTGGCAGGCGAGGAGCATGCCGGCGTGCTTGCCCGAGCAGTTGTTGTGCAGGGGGGACGGCTCCCGCCCCTCCCGCCGCAGCTCCTCGGCGGCCCGGACATCCATAGGCCAATGGGCGCCGCAGAGCAGGTCCTCGACGCCGAAGCCGCCGCGGGCGAGCAGGCCGGCGGCCCGCTCCACGTGCGCGGGCGTGCCGCCGTGCGAGGCGCAGATCAGGGCGACGTCCGGGACCTCCAGCCCGTAGCGCTCGGCCACGCCGGCCAGCAGCAGGGGCACGCACTGGAAGGGCTTGGCGGCCGAACGGAGGAAGGTCGCCGCCCGCGGATCCCCCTGGAAGGCGATCAGGCGCCCTTCAGGAGTGACGGCCGCCACGGCGCCGAAATGCCAGGACTCCGGCTGACCGTTGCGGACGACCGTGGCGATCGGCGCGAACAGGGGGGTCAGCGCTCCGCGGCGATCGCCGCCTGCACCGAGTCGTAGGTGGGGAACAGGTCGTCCAGGCGCGCCACGTGCAAAAGCTTGCGGATACGGTCCGACGGGTTGACCAGGATCAGGTCGCGCTTGGAGCTGCGGAAGCGCCCCAGATAGCCCACCAGCTCGCCGATCCCCGTCGAGTCGATGAAGTTGATCTTGGAGAAGTCGATGATGACGTGCCCACGGTCGTCCGAGAGGGTCCGCTCCAGGGTCTGCGCGAAGAACTGCGCGCTCTCCCCGAGCTTGATGACCCCCTCGACGTTGAGCAGGGTGAAACCGTCCAGGTGCTTTTTCTCGACGATCATCGGGGCGCCATTGAAGAGGGCCCGATAGTAACACGCCGGAGGCGGTCTACGACCCTATCCGAAAGGATGGGGAGGCGCTACCCCGTGGCGGGGGAGAGCCTACTCTCCGGGGCGTCGCGGCGGCAGGAATGGAAGCCCCAAGCTATGGGGACGGAGAGTCACGGGAACCAGGTCATTTCATGAGCTACGTCAACATGTCCAATCTCGACCGGACGATCCGCGTCATCGTCGGCCTGCTCATGCTGGGCGCCGCGTGGACGGGGATCGCCACGGGTATCTGGAAGGCGGGCCTGGAAATCTTCGGCTGGGTCCCCCTCGCGACCGGCCTGATCGGTTGGTGCCCGATCTACGCCCTGCTGGGCATCCGGACCCGCAGGCCTGAGCTCTAG
>DASXJP010000365.1:0-3041 GCA_036497345.1 Thermoanaerobaculia bacterium | reverse complement strand
CGTGCGGCGGCAGGTGACCCGGTCGTTGCGCCTGGCCGGCGTCTCGCGGCCCCGGCACGAGCAGATCGAGGACCGGGAGCAGGAGGTCTATTTCCGGTTGGTGTCCGGAGGGCCGCGGCGCCTGCGGCTGCTCCAGCGCTGGAGCGAAGGGCAGCGGGTGAGCTATCTCTCTCGCGTCGCCCAGGGAGTGGTGGCGGACGAGATGCGGGCGCGGGCGGCCGTCAAGCGCGGGCATGGATACCGGTTTACGCTGGTTGGGCGCCTGTGCGAGATCGCCGACCGGGTGGTCGACGAGCGCACGCCCGAGCGCGAGATGCTGTTGCGCGAGGGGCGGCTCGCCGTGCTCTCCCGCTGCCGCTCGCTGCTCGACCCCAGGCTCCGGCCGGAGGACCGCGACCGCTTCCTGCGCATCCTCCGCCGCGCCCTGCTCGACGGCTGGAGCTATGAGGAGATCATGCGGGCCGAAGGGGGAAGGCTCGCCGCGATCACGATCCACTCCCTGGTGCACAGGGTGAGGAGGAGGCTGGTGGCGCCTTCGTGGGGGACGAGCTGAAGCGCTATCATCCCGGCCCATGATCCGCATCTTCACCGACCCGGCCTGTCTCGAGCATCAGGCTCCTCCCGGCTACCCCGAGCGGCCGGACCGGCTCTCGGGGGTGCTGGCCCACCTGCGGGAGCGCGCCTGGCCGCTGGCCGGGGACGGCGGGATCTCCCCTGAGGCGGCGCGCGCGGCGGTGACGGCTCTGCACGACGAGGCCTACGTGGCCCGCTTCGAGCGCGCCGCCCGGCGGGGGGATTCGCTGCTCGATTCGGCGGACAATCCGCTCTCCGGCGGCACCTGGGCGGCGGCCTGGGCCGCGGTCGGGGCCACGCTGGCGGCGGCGGACTGGGTGGCGGAAGAGTCGGGGCGCACGGCCTTCGCGGCGGTGCGCCCCCCGGGGCATCACGCCGAGCGGGGAATCGCCATGGGCTTCTGCTTCTTCAACAACGCCGCCGTGGCCGCCGAGCACCTGCGCCGCCGCCACGGCGTCTCCCGGGTGGCGGTCTTCGACTTCGACGTCCACCACGGCAACGGCACCCAGCACCTGTTCGCGGAGCGCGCCGACGTCTTCTATGCCAGCACCCACCAGTACCCGTTCTACCCCGGCACCGGCGCGGCGGACGAGCGGGGGATCGGCGCGGGGGAGGGGGCCACCCTCAACCTCCCCCTCCCGGCCGGCACGGGGGACGAGCGCTACGGTGAGGTGATCCGCGATCAGGTCCTCCCCGCCCTGCGCCGCTTCGCCCCGGACGTCCTGATCCTCTCGGCCGGCTTCGACGCCTGGCAGCACGATCCGCTGGGCGGCATGCGGGTCACCGAGGAGGGGTTCCGCTCCTGGGGCGACTGGCTGCGCGATCTCGCCGCCGAGGTCTGCGGCGGCCGGGTGCTCGCCGTGCTCGAAGGGGGCTACGACCTCCGGAGCCTCCCCCGGCTCGTCGAGGCGCATCTGGAAGGGCTGGCCGGCGGCCGGCCGTAGGCCGAGGTCGAGGTCGAGGTCGAGGGCTCACCCTATAGAGAAAAGCCAATATTGACTTTCCAAGGCCAAAGCCAATAAAATCCGCGAAAGCTCACGTATTACTTGAAGGGTGACCCCCTAAAGGTCGGCGTTTTTCGGCTGTTCCCGACGTTTCACACAGCGGGTGTTTGACGAAGCTGGTCGTGGAGGAGGTAGGAGCATGAAGCGCTACGTCATCGTGTCCCTGATCGCGGTGGCCCTGTTGGCGGCGGTTCCGGGCTGGGCCGCTCCCCCATTCGGCTCGTTCGGCGGCATCGCGGGCGGCGGCAATTCCGGCGCCGGCCTGCTGTCGCTCACGGGCTGGGCCCTGGACGACAACGGCGTCCTGGCGGTGGACATCCTGGTGGACGGCCTCGTCGCCACCCGGGCCAACTACGGCCGCGCCCGCGCCGGCGTGACCGCGCGGTTCCCCGGCTATCCGGACTCGGCGGCCCCCGGCTTCGGCGTCCAGCTCGACACCACCCACTACCTGAACGGCCTGCACACCGTGACCGTGCGGGTGAAGAGCCGCGCCGGCGAGGTGGCGTTCCTGGAGCCCCAGGTGATCAACTTCACCAACGTCACGCACGACCTGGCGCCGTTCGGCGTCATCGAGTTCCCCAAGCCGCAGGCCGAGATGCGCGGCAATTGCGACCTGCTCTCGAAGAACCGCCGCTACGCCGTGGTCTCCGGCTATGCGCTCGATGCGGGCCTCACCGACTTCGATACCGGCGTCGCCTACGTCGAGCTGCTGATCGACCGCGCCCGGGCGTTCGACCCCTTCCCGGTCCCGCCCTATCCGTCCGATCAGGCCATCGAGTTCAACACGGACCTCTCTTGCGTCTTCTCCACCGGCGAGGGGGGCCTGACCAACTGCTACGGTATCCGCCGGGTGGACGTCGAGCGGTTGTACCCGAGCCTCAAGGACAGCCCGCACAGCGGCTTCCGCTTCGTGCTCGACATCGGGAACCTGGTCAGCTCGGGTCTTTATTTGCAGGGGCAACACGTCCTGACCATCCGCGCCGGCGACCACGCCAGCCAGATCCGCGACATCGCCGAGGTCCCGGTCACCTTCTCCTGCGATCAGACCCTGCCCCACTCGAACGATAATTCGGTGGGGGACATCGACCTGCCGGTGAACGGCCTGCTCTACCACGGGGTGGTCACCACGAGCGGCTGGGCGCTCGACTTCAACGGGGTGCAGAGCATCCAGATCCTGGTCGACGGCCACCCGGTGGGCAACGCCACCAAAGACTTGCCGCGGCCGGACCTCGATCTGGCCTACTTCTACCCGGGCTTCCCGAGCGTCGGCACCCCCGGCTGGCAATTCCAGCTCGACACCACGAAGCTCAACAACGGCGAGCACTTCCTCGACGTGATCGTGACCGACGGCCTGAGCGCCACCACCTACATCGGCAAGCGGCGCTTCGTGGTCAACAACGTCGGCGGATAGCCGCTCCGCGCCCCCTCTCGCGACGCCTCATCCCCCTGTGGGATGGGGCGTTC
>DASXJP010000364.1:0-15281 GCA_036497345.1 Thermoanaerobaculia bacterium | reverse complement strand
CGCGCCGGAGGGGCTCGACCTGGTGGTCCTCAATTCGGTCGTCCAGTACTTCCCCGGCGTCGACTACCTGCTGCGGGTGCTGGCCGGGGCGGTGCGCTCCGTGGCCCCCGGCGGCGCCGTCTTCGTGGGGGACGTGCGGAGCCTGCCGCTGCTGCCGGCGCTCTACGCCGCGGTCGAGCTGTTCCAGGCGCCGGACGGCACGCCGGCAGCCGAGCTGTGCCGCCGGATCGGCCGGCGCCTGGCGGACGAGGAGGAGCTGGCCGTCGATCCGCGGCTCTTCCTCGCCCTCGCCCGCCAACTGCCCGCGGTGCGCCGGGTCGAGGTGCGGCTGAAGCCGGGGCGATATCGCAACGAGCTGAGCCTCTTCCGGTACGACGTGGTGCTGCATGTGGGGGGGACGGGCACGGACGGGGAGTGGACGGGCACGGACGGACACCGGGCCTGGAGCTCTCCGGGGGAGATGGAGCGGCTGCTGGGGGAGGGGCCGGCCGTGCTCAGCGTCTCCGGCATCCCCGACGCCCGCACGGCCGGCGCGGTGGCGGCCCTGGAGAGGCTGGAGGGCTCGGCGGCGGTGGCGGAGCTGCGGGCGGCGGCGGCGCGGGCCTCCGGGATCGACCCCGAGGACCTGCGGGACCTGGCCGGCCGGCTGGGCTATGAGGCCGACCTCGCCCCCAGCGCCCCGGGGCGCTTCGACGCCGTCCTCCGCCGGCGCGGCGCCGGCGTCCCGGCCGGCGTGGCAGGGACCCTGGAAGGAAACGAGCCGCGCTGGAGCGAGTGGGCCAACGACCCGCTGCGCGCCACCCGCGCCCGGCGCCTGCCGCGGGAGCTGCGGCGCTTCCTGGAGGGAGAGCTGCCCGACTACATGATCCCCGCCGCCATCGGCGTCCTCGACGCCCTCCCCCTCACCGCCCACGGCAAGGTGGACCGCCCGGCCCTGGCGCGGCTGGAAGCTCTACGGGAGACCGGCCCCCGGGGGACGTCGCCCGCCACCCCCGCCGAGAGGGCCATGGCGGACCTCTGGCGGGAGATCCTGGGCGTCGAGGAGGTGTGGCTGGAGGACGACTTCTTCGCCCTCGGCGGGCACTCGCTGCTCGCCACCCAACTCGCCTCGCGCGTGCGCGACGGCTTCGGGGTCGACCTCCCCCTGCGCCGGCTGTTCGAGACTCCCCGGCTGGGCGATCTCGCCGCCCTGGTGGCGGCGGGGGCGGGCGCCGCGCCCTCGTCGTCGCCGATCCCCCGCCGGCCCGCGGACCTCGATCCCATCCCCGCCTCCTTCGCCCAGGAGCGCCTCTGGTTCCTCGACCGCGTGCAGCCGGGCAACCCGGCCTACAACATGTTCGACGCCCTGCGCGCCACGGGGGACCTGTCGCCGGCCCTCCTCGCCGGCGCCTTCGGCGAGGTGGTGCGCCGGCACGAGGCCCTGCGCACCACCTTCGCGGAGCGGGGGGGCAAGCCGGCGCAGGTGATCGCGCCGCCGGCCCGCTGGCCCCTCCCCATCGTCGACCTCTCGGCCCTGCCGGCGGGGGCGCGGCTGGCCGAAGCCGAGCGCCTGACGGCGGCGGAGGCGGCGCGGCCGTTCGACCTCGCGCGAGGACCGCTCCTGCGCTCGCTGCTGGTGCGCCTGGCGCCGGCCGACCACGCTCTCCTGCTCGCCATGCACCATGTGGTCTCCGACGGCTGGTCCATGGGGGTGCTGGTGCGCGAGGCCACGGCGCTCTACGCCGCCGCCCTCGCCGGCCGCCCCTCGCCGCTCCCCGAGCTGCCCATCCAGTACGCCGACTTCGCGGTCTGGCAGCGGCGGTGGCTCTCGGGCGACGAGCTGGAGCGCCAGCTCTCCTACTGGCGCCGGCGGCTGGCCGGCGCGCCGGCCGGCATCGACCTGCCGTTCGACCGCCCGCGCCCGGCGCGGCCCACCTACGGCGGCGCCCGCGTGGAGGCCCGCCTCGGCCCGGCGGCGGCCGAGGGGCTGCGGCGGCTGGCGCGCGGCGGGGAGGCGACCCTGTTCATGGTCCTGCTCGCCGCCTTCCAGGTCCACCTGCGGCGGCTCACCGGCCAGCAGGACCTCCCCCTGGGATCGCCGATCGCCAACCGCAACCGGGCGGAGATCGAGCCGCTGATCGGCTTCTTCGTCAACATGCTGGTCCTGCGCGGCGAGGCGGTGGGGGACCCGGTATTTACCGCCCTCCTGGCGCGGGTGCGCGAGGAGACCCTGGAGGCCTACGCCCACCAGGATCTCCCCTTCGACCGCCTGGTCGAGGAGCTGCGCCCCGAGCGGAGCCTGGCCCTCCACCCGCTCTTCCAGGTCATCTGCGTGCTGCAGAACGCGCCCATGGGCGCCGTGGAGCTGCCCGGCCTCGCCTTCTCCTCGCTGGCGCCGGGGGTGAGCGCCACCCGGTTCGACCTCGAGCTGCAGGCCGTGGAGCTGCCGGACGGCGGGCTGCTGGCCGCCTTCATCCACAGCACCGACCTCTTCGACGCCGCCACGGCCGCGCGCCTCTCCGGCGCCCTGGAGGTCCTGCTCCACGCCCTGGCCGCGGACCCCTCCCGGCGGATCTCGGAGCTGCCGCTGCTGCGGCCGGAGGAGCTCCATCAGCTCCTGGCGGAACACAATCCGCCCGCCCCCGAGGCCCCCGCCCCCCGCTGCCTGCACCACCGCTTCGAGGCCCAGGTGGACCGCGATCCGCACGCGCCGGCGGTGTCGGTGGCGGGCGCGGCGGGCTCGCCGCTCACCTACGGCGAGCTCGACGCCCAAGCCAACCGGCTGGCCCGCTACCTCCAGACCCGCGGCGTGCTGCCGGGGGACCGCGTGGCCCTCTTGCTGGAACGCTCGGCGGAGCTGGTGGTGGCTATCCTGGGCGTGCTCAAGGCCGGCGCCGCCTACGTGCCGATCGATCCCGCCTACCCGGCGGAGCGCGTCGCCTTCGTGCGCGCGGACAGCGGCGCCGCCCTCCTGATCACCGCGGCGGACCTGGAGGCGCTCGATTCCTACAGCGCCGAGCGGCTGGCGATCCCGCTCGACGCGGACCTCCCGGCCTACGTGATCTACACCTCCGGCTCCACCGGCACCCCCAAGGGGGTGGTGGTCACCCACGCCAACATCGACCGTCTCTTCACGGCGACCGACCCCTGGCTCGGCTTCGACTCTGAGGACGTCTGGGTCCTGTTCCACTCCTACGCCTTCGACTTCTCGGTCTGGGAGCTGTGGGGGGCCCTGCGCTACGGCGGCCGGCTGCTGGTGCTCTCCTTCGTGGAGAGCCGCGACCCCGAGGGCTTCTACCGCCTCCTGCGCGACGAGCGGGTCACCGTGCTCAACCAGACCCCGTCCGCCTTCCGCCAACTCCTCTGGGCCGAGGAGGCCGTGCTGGGCGGCGCCCCGCCGGCCCTCGCCCTGCGGCTGGTGATTTTCGGCGGCGAGGCCCTGGAGCCGGCGAGCCTCGCCCCCTGGCTCGCCCGCCACGGCGACCGGCAGCCCCGGCTGATCAACATGTACGGCATCACCGAGACCACCGTGCACGTCACCTACCGGCCGCTGGAGGAGGCGGATCTCGCCGGCGGCAGCCGCATCGGCCGGCCGATCCCCGACCTCGCCGTCCACCTGCTCGACGCCTTCCTGCGGCCGGTGCCCTGGGGGGTGCCGGGCGAGATCCACGTCGGTGGCGCCGGCCTCGCCCAGGGGTATCTCGACCGGCCGGCCCTCACCGCCGAGCGTTTCGTCCCCGACCCCTTCTCGGGCATTCCGGGCGCCCGCCTCTACCGCTCGGGCGACCTCGCCCGCCGCCGGCCGGCCGGCGATCTCGAATACCTCGGCCGCATCGACCACCAGGTCAAGATCCGCGGCTACCGCATCGAGCTGGGCGAGATCGAGAGCGCCCTGGCCCGCCATCCCCAGGTGCGCGAGGCCGTGGTGATGATGCGATCGGACCGATCCGACGGGTCCGACGGATCGGATCGATCGTTGGTCGCCTACGTGGTGCCGCGGGAGACGGCGGAGGAGGCCAACGCCGAGAAAGACGCCGCCGACGAGGGCGCGCAGGTGGCCCAGTGGCAGGCCCTCTACGACGAGACCTACGCCCGCGGCCTCTCCACGGAGAGCGGCGAGGACCCGACCTTCAACATCCAGGGGTGGGACAGCAGCTACACCGGCCAGCCGATCCCCGCCGGGGAGATGCGCGAGTGGGTCGAGGGGACGGTCGAGCGGCTGCTCGCCCTGGAGCACCGCCGGGTGCTGGAGGTGGGCTGCGGCACCGGCCTGCTGCTCTTCCGCGTCGCCCCCCACGCCGAGCGCTATCGCGGGATCGACTTCTCGCCCGTGGCCCTGGCGCAGGTGCGCGCCGGGCTCGACCGGCTCTCCCTGCCGCACGTCGAGCTGGCGCGGGGCACGGCCGACGACTGGAGCGATGTCCGGCCCGGCGATTTCGACCTCGTGGTCCTCAATTCGGTCGTCCAGTATTTCCCGGACGTCGACTATCTGGTGCGGGTGCTGGAGGGGGCGGTGGCGGCGGTGGCCCCCGGCGGCGCCGTCTTCGTGGGCGACGTGCGCAGCCTGCCCCTCCTGGAGGCCTTCCACGCCTCGGTGCAGCTCCACCAGGCGCCCGGCGCGCTGCCGGCCCAGGAGCTGGGCGGCCAAATCCGCCGCCGCGTGCAGGACGAGGAGGAGCTGGTCCTCGATCCCGAGCTCTTCCTCGCCCTGGCCCGCCGGCTGCCGGCCGTGCGCCGCGTCCAGGCGCGGATCCAGCGCGGGCGCCACGCCAATGAGCTGACGCGGTTCCGGTATGACGTGGTGTTGTATGTGGGCAAGACGGACACGGACGGAGCACGGATGGACATGGACGTACACCAGGTTTGGAGCTCGCTGGGGGAGATGGAGCGGATTTTGGCGGAGGGCCCGGCGGCGCTGGTCGTTGCGGGGATTCCCAACGCCCGGCTGGCCGGGGAGGCCGCGGCCCTGGAGCTGATGGCGGGCGGCGAGCTCGCCACGGTGGAGGAGCTGCGGGAGGAGATCGCGCGGCGCGTGGGCGAGCGGCCGGGGGTGGACCCCGAGGATCTCTGGGCCCTGGCGGACCGCCTGGGCTATGAGGCCGACCTCGCCCCGTCCGCGGCGGACGGCCTTTGCGCGGCCCGCTTCCGGCGGCGCGGCGCGGGCGTGCCGCCTGGGATCGCGCCGGGGGAGGGACCGGAGCTCCCCTGGAGCGCCTGGGCCAACGACCCGCTGCGCGCCGGCCGGGCGCGGCGCCTGGTGCCCGCGCTGCGGCGCTTCCTGGAAGCCGAGCTGCCGGAGCCCATGGTCCCCTCCGCCTTCGTCCTGCTCGACGCCCTGCCGCTCAACGTCAACGGCAAGGTGGACCGCGCGGCGCTCCCCGCGCCGGAGCGCCTGGGCGCCCCCGCCGGCGAGTGGGTGGCGCCGGCGACCCCCCTGGAGGAGCTGCTCACCCGCGTCGCCGCCGAGGTGCTCGGCGCCGGCCGGGTGGGCCTGCGGGACAACTTCTTCGCCCTCGGCGGCCACTCGCTGCTCGCCACTCAGCTCGTCTCGCGGCTGACCCAGCGGCACGGCATCCAGGTGACGCTGCAGATGGTGTTCGACGCCGCCGACCTGGGCGACCTGGCCGACCGCATCGTGGCGGCGGAGCTCGCCGGGGCCGACGACGGGCTCCTGGACGAGGCGATGCGGGAGATGGAGGGGCTCTCCCCGCGGGAGATCCAGGAGCTGCTCGGAGGGGAGGCCGGATGAGCGATCCCGCCGTCGCCAACCGCCTGGCCGGGCTCTCGCGCGAGCAGCGGGCCCTCCTCTTCGAGCAGCTCCGCAAGCGCAAGGAGGCCGCCGCCGGGGCCCCGGAGCGGATCCCCCGCCGGCCGCCCGCCGTCGCGCCGCCCCCCGCCTCCTTCGCCCAGGAGCGGCTCTGGCTGATCGACCGCCTCCAGCCGGGGCGTGCCATCTACAACATGCCGCTGGCGCTGCGCATCGCGGGGGAGGCCCGGCTGGCCGTGCTGCGGGCCGTGCTCGGCGAGATCGTGCGCCGCCACGAGGTCCTGCGCACCACCTTCCGCGAGGCCGACGGCCAGCCGGCGCAGGTGATCGCGCCGCCCGGCCGCTGGGAGCTCCCCCTGGTCGACCTCTCGGGCCTGCCGGCCGGCGTCCGCGACGGCCTCGCCCGGCGGCTGGCCCAGGAGGAAGCGACGCGCCCGTTCGACCTCGAGCGCGGGCCGCTCCTGCGCGCCGTCCTCCTGCGGCTGGCGCCCGCCGAGCACGCCCTCCTGCTCACCATGCACCACATCGTCTCCGACGGCTGGTCCATGGGGGTGCTGGTCCGCGAGGTCACGCAACTCTACGCCGCCGCCGCGGCCGGCGCGCCGTCCCCACTGCCCGAGCTGGCGATCCAGTACGCGGACTTCGCCGTCTGGCAGCGGGGGTGGCTCCAGGGGGAGAGGCTGGAGCGCCAGCTCGCCTACTGGCGGGAGCGGCTGGCCGGCGCGCCGGCCGCCCTCGACCTGCCGGCGGACCGGCCGCTGCCCGCCGTGCGCACCCACGCGGGGGCGTGGCTCCGCGTCCCCTTCGGCGCCGACTTCCAGCGCGCCCTGGCGCTGCTCGCCCGCCGGCACGAGGCCACCCCGTTCATGGTCCTCTTCGCCGGCTTCCAGACGCTGCTCTCCCGCCTGACCGGGGCCGGCGACCTCACCGTGGGCACGCCGATCGCCAACCGCAATCGGGCGGAGATCGAGCCGCTGATCGGCTTCTTCGTCAACACCCTGGTGCTGCGCAGCGACCTCGCGGGCGATCCGTCCTTCGGCGATCTCCTGGCCCGCGTGCGCAAGTCCACCCTGGAGGCCTACGCCCACCAGGATCTCCCCTTCGAGCGGCTGGTGGAAACGCTGAACCCCGAGCGGCACCTGGCGACGAGCCCGCTCTTCCAGGTCCTGTTCGCGGTGCAGAACGCGCCGGTCGGCGCGGTCGACCTCCCCGGGCTGTCGCTGTCCCCGGTGCCGCTCAAGCCGTGGCGGGCGCTGTTCGACCTCGAGCTGAGCTTCTGGGAATTCGGCGAGCGGCTGGAGGCGGAGCTCACCTACAGCACCGAGCGGTTCGACCCCGCGACGGTCCGCCGCCTCGGCGCCCATCTGGAGACCCTGCTGCGCGGCCTGCTGGCGGACCCCGGCCGCCGGATCTCGACGGTGCCGCTGCTCTCCGGCGGCGAGCGCCACCAGATCGTCGTCGAGTGGAATCCGGCTCCCGTCCCGGCCGCCGCGGCGCTCTGCCTGCACCGCCGCTTCGAGGCCCAGGCGGACCGCGCGCCCGGGGCGGTGGCGCTCTCCGTGCCCGGAGAGGACGGCGAGCGGCTCACCTACGGCGAGCTCGACGCCCGCGCCAACCGGATCGCCCGCTACCTCCAGGCCCGCGGCGTGCGGCCGGGGGACCGGGTCGCCCTGCGGCTGGAGCGCTCGGCGGGGATGGTCGCCGCCATCCTGGGCGTGCTCAAAGCCGGCGCCGCCTACGTGCCGATCGATCCCGCCCACCCGGAAGAGCGGATCGCCTTCACCCTGGAGGACAGCGGCGCCGCCCTCCTGCTCACCGCCGAGGATCTGGAGGCGGCCGCCCGCCAGGCACCTGAGCGCCTGGAGATCCCCCCCCATGCGGACAGTCCCGATCTCCCGGCTTACGTGATCTACACCTCGGGCTCGACTGGGACGCCCAAGGGGGTGGTGATCACCCACGCCAACGTCGACCGCCTGCTCACGGCGACCGACCCCTGGCTCGGCTTCAACTCTGAGGATGTCTGGACGCTGTTCCACTCCTACGCCTTCGACTTCTCGGTGTGGGAGATCTGGGGGGCCCTGCTCTACGGCGGCCGGCTGGTGGTGGTGCCGTTCTGGGTGAGCCGTTCGCCCGAGGCCTTCCACGAGCTGCTGCGGGAGGAGCGGGTCACCGTGCTCAACCAGACCCCCTCCGCCTTCCGGCAACTGATCTGGGCCACGGAAGGGAAGCCGGCCGACCTCGCCCTGCGCTACGTCGTCTTCGGCGGCGAGGCCCTGGAGCCGGCCAGCCTCGCCCCCTGGCTCGCCCGTTACGGTGAGAGCCCCCGGCTCATCAATATGTACGGCATCACCGAGACCACCGTGCACGTCACGTACAGGCCGGTGGAGGAGGCGGACCTGGCGGGGGGCAGCCGGATCGGCCGGCCCATCCCCGATCTCGCCGTCCACCTGCTGGATGCCGCTCTGCAACCGGTGCCGGTGGGCGCTCCAGGGGAGATTCACGTCGGCGGCGCGGGTCTCGCCCAGGGGTATCTCAACCGGCCGGATCTGACCGCGGAGCGCTTCGTCCCCGATCCGTTCCCGGGGGCCGCGGGCGCGCGCCTGTACCGCTCGGGGGACCTGGCCCGGCGTCTGCCGGACGGCGATCTCGAATACCTGGGCCGGGCCGACCAGCAGGTCAAGATCAGTGGCTTCCGCATCGAGCTGGGGGAGATCGAGGCGGCGCTGGGCCGCCACCCCGGCGTCCGCGAGGCCGTGGTGCTGGTGAGATCCGACCGATCCGACGGATCGGTCGGATCTCCAGAGGACCAGCGCTTGGTCGCCTACGTCGTGGGCTCCGTGGAGGAGCCGGAGCTGCGGCGCCACCTGGCGGCCCTGCTGCCCGAGCCGATGATCCCCGCCGCCTTCGTCGTCCTCGACGCCCTGCCGCTGACCCCCAACGGCAAGGTGGACCGGCGGGCGCTTCCCTCCCCGGACCCGGCCGCCGGCCGCGCGCGCGAGTACGTGACCCCGGCCAATGCCGTCGAGGAGGCACTGGCCGCGGCGTGCGCCGAGCTGCTGGGCGTCGAGCGGGTGGGGATGGGCGACAGCTTCTTCGCGCTCGGCGGCCACTCCCTGCTCGCCACCCGGCTGGTCTCGCGCGTGCGCCGGGCTTTCGGCATCGAGCTGCCGCTACGGGTGATCTTCGAGACGCCCACGCTCGGTGACCTGGCGGCCTGGATCGAGCGGCACCCGGAGGCCACCGGGGCCGCGTCCACCCCCGCGCTGGCGGACCGTGGGCTGGTCCCCGCCTCCTTCGCCCAGGAGCGCCTCTGGTTCCTCGACCGCATGGACCCGGGGAACCCGGCCTTCAACATGGCCATGACCCTGAGCCTGCGGGGGCGCCTGGAGGCGCGCACCCTGGAGCGGGCCCTCAACGCGATCGTGCGCCGGCACGCCACCCTGCGCACCTCCTTCGTCGAGATCGACGGCCGGCCGGCGCAGCGGATCGCCCCCCGTCTGGAGATCCCGCTGCGGGTGATCGACCTGGCGCCGTTGCCGGCGGCGGCCCGCGAGCCCGAGGCCACGCGGGTCACGCGCTCCTCCTTGGCCGCCCCCTTCGACCTCACGGCCGGCCCGCTGGTCCGCGCCGCGCTCGTGCGCCTGGCGCCGGACGACCACCTGTTCCTGCTGGACGTCCACCACATCGTCTCGGACGGCTGGTCCTCCTCGGTGATGAGCCGCGAGCTGATCGCCCTCTACGCCGCCTTCGCGGCGGGCCGCCCCTCGCCGCTGCCGCCGCTCCCCCTGCAGTACGCCGACTTCGCCCGCCAGCAGCGGGAGGCGCTGAGCGGCCCGGTCCTGGAGGCGCAGCTCGCCTACTGGCGCGGCAAGCTGGGGGGCACCCTGGAGCACCTCGAGCTGCCCACCGACCGCCCCCGGCCGGCCGTCCAGACCTTCCGCGGCGGCAACCTGTGGCTGGAGGCCCCGGAGGCCCTCGCCGAGGCCCTGCGGCGGCTCGCCCGCGAGGAACGGACCAGCCTGTTCATGGTCCTGCTCGCCGCCCTCGACCTTCTTCTCGCGCGCCTCTCCGGCCAGGACGACGTCGTGGTGGGATCGCCTATCGCCGGCCGCCAGCGCGCCGAGACCGAGGAGCTGATCGGCCTCTTCCTCAACACGCTCGCCCTGCGCACCGACCTCACCGGGGACCCGACCTTCCGCGAGCTGCTGGCCCGGGTGCGCGAGACCACGCTGGGCGCCTACGCCCACCAGGACATCCCCTTCGAGGCCCTGCTGGCCGACCTGAAGCCGGCGCGCGACCTCTCGCGCACGCCGGTCTTCCAGGTCCTCCTCAACATGCTGAGCTTCCCCCCGGCCCAGGGTCGCCTGCCGGACGGCCTGGAGATCGCGCCCGGCCCGCCGCCGCAGCCGGAGTCGAAGTTCGACCTCACTCTCTACATCTCCGAGGCGGGGGGGGCGATCCGCTTCGATCTGGTCTACAACGCCGATCTCTTCGACGCGCCGCGCATGGAGGAGCTGCTGCGGCAGTACCGGGCGGTGCTGGCGGCGGCCGCCGGGGATCCCGGCCGGCGGACCGGCTCCGTCTCGCTGCTGACGCCGGAGGCCGCGGCCGTGCTGCCCGACCCTGTCCGCCTCCTGCCGGTGGAGGAGCCGTCCATGGCGGTCCACCAGCGCTTCCTCGCCCGCGCCCGGCAACACCCCGGCCGCCCGGCCGCCGTCGACGCCCGCGGCGTCTGGACCTGGGGGGACCTCGACGCGGCGAGCGGCCGGCTGGCCGCGCGGGTATTGGAACGATCGATGGAGGCCGGCGTCGCCGCCGCCGCGCCGGTCGCCGTCTGGGCCCACCGGGCCGCGCCGCTGGCCGCGGCCCTGCTGGGCGTGCTGCGGGCGGGCGCGGCGTTCGCCATCCTCGATCCCGCCTATCCGCCGGCCCGCCTGGCGGCGGCGGTGGCCCGGGTGCGGCCGCGGGCCTGGGTGGAGGTCCCGGGGGCCCCGCCGGTCCCGGACGAGGTCGCGGCGGCGCTCGCCGGCGTCCCCCGTTTCCAGGTGGAGGGCCCCGGGCTGACCGTGGACCCCGCCGCGCCCTGCGCCGCGGTCCACCCCGACGCGCCGGCGTGGATCGCCTTCACCTCCGGCTCCACCGGCGAGCCCAAGGGGATCGTGGGCTCCCACCGCCCGCTGTCGCACTTCCTGGGCTGGCACGAGCGGACCTTCGGCCTGGGGGAGGGGGATCGCTTCAGCCTGCTCTCCGGCCTGGCGCACGACCCGCTGCTGCGCGACCTCTTCACCCCCCTCTGGACGGGCGGCGAGCTGCGCGTGCCCGCTCCGGAGCGGATGGGCGAGCCGGGGTGGCTCGCCGGCTGGCTGGCGGCGGAGGGGGTCACGGTGGCCCACCTGACCCCGGCCATGGCCCGCCTGCTGGCCCTGGGGGAGACGGCGGAGCCCCTGGGGGCCCTGCGGCTGGTCTGCTCGGGCGGCGAGGCCCTCACCGGCGGCGACGTGGAGCGGCTGCGGCGGCTCGCCCCGCGGGCCGTGCTGGCCAACTTCTACGGCGCCACCGAGACCCCCCAGGCCATGGCCTGGAAGACCGTGGAGCCGGGGCCGGCGCCCGCCCGCGTCCCCCTGGGCCGGGGGATCGACGGCGTGGACCTCCTGGTGCTGGGGCGCGCGGGGGAGCCCGCGGGCGTCGGCGAGCTGGGGGAGATCTGCGTCCGCACCCCCTACCTGGCCCTGGGCTACCTCGACGATCCCGCGGGCACGGCGGAGCGCTTCGCCCCCGCTCCCGCCGGCCGCCTCTACCGCACGGGGGACCTCGGCCGCTACTTGTCCGGCGGCGAGGTCACCTGGGCCCGCCGCGCCGACCGCCAGGTCAAGGTCCGCGGCTTCCGCATCGAGCCGGCGGAGATCGAGGCGGCACTGGTGCGGGCCGGCGCCCGCGAGGCGGCGGTGGTGCTGAGATCCGACCGATCCGACCGATCCGTCGGATCTTCGGCCGGCCAACTGGTCGCCTACGTCACCGGCGGCGCCACGGCTGCGGAGCTGCGCCAGGCGCTGCGCGCCCAGCTGCCCGATTTCATGATGCCGGCCCTCTTCGTCGCGCTGCCGGCCCTGCCGCTCACCCCCAACGGCAAGCTCGACTGGCGGGCCCTGCCGGCGCCGCGGCGGGAGGGCGCCGAGATCGGCGCCGCGCCGCGCAACCTGGTGGAAGAGCAGCTCGCCGGCCTCTGGGCCGACCTGCTGCGCCTCGACCGCATCGGCGTCCACGACGACTTCTTCACGCTCGGCGGCCACTCCCTGCTGGCCACCCAGCTCGTCTCCCGGCTGCGCGAGGCCTTCCAGGTCGAGCTGCCGCTGCGCGCGGTCTTCGAGGCCCCCACGATCGCCGGCCAGGCCGCGCGCATCGAGCGGGAGCTGCGCACCGCGGGGGGAACCCTGGCGCCGCCCGTCCGCCGGGTCCCCCGCGACCGCCCCCTGCCGCTCTCCTTCGCCCAGGAGCGCCTCTGGTTCCTCCACATCCTGGCGCCGGAGAGCCCGGTCTACAACATGAGCGCGGCGATCCGGCTCCACGGCCGGCTGGACGCCGCCGCCCTCGCCGCCGCCCTGTCCGAGATCCTGCGCCGCCACGAGACCCTGCGCACCACCTTCCGCGCCACCGCCACGGGAGCCGTGCAGGAGATCCAGCCGTGGGCGCCCCTGCCGCAGCCGGTGATCGACCTCTCCGCTCTGCCGGAGGAGGCCCGCCGCGGCGAGGCGCTGCGCGTCGCCGGGGAGGAGGCGGGCCGGCCGTTCGACCTCGCGCGCGGCCCCCTCCTGCGCGCCCTCCTGCTGCGCCTGGGGGAGGACGAGCACATCGCGGTCTGGAGCACGCACCACGTCACCGCCGACGCCTGGTCGCTCACCGAGGCCTTCGTCCCCGAGCTGACCCAGCTCTACGCGGCGGCCGTCGCGCGGCGGCCGTCGCCGCTGCCGGAGCCGCCGGTACAGTACGCCGACTACGCCGTCTGGCAGCGGGACTGGCTGCGCGGCGAGGTCTATGAGGAACAGCTCGGCTACTGGCGGCGGGAGCTGGCCGGCCTCGCCCCCCTGGAGCTGCCGGCCGACCGCCCCCGCCCTCCCGTCCCCTCCGGCCGCGGCGGCGCCGTCGACTGGACGCTGCCCCCCGCGCGCGCCGCGGCCCTCGGCCGGCTGGCCCGCGGCGGGGACGCGACGCTCTTCATGGCGCTCTTCGCCGCCTTCGCCGCCGCGCTCCACCGCGAGACCGGAGCCGTCGAGCTGCCCGTGGGCCTGCCGACCGCCAACCGCTCGCGCGGCGAGATCGAGGGGCTGATCGGCTTCTTCATCGACACCCTGGTCCTGCGGGGGGATCTGGCGGCAGATCCCGATTTCCCGACGCTGCTCGCCCGCTCCCGCGCCACCGTGCTGGGCGCCCTCTCCCACCAGGACATCCCCTTCGAGCGGCTGGTGGACGAGCTGACCCTGCCGCGCAACCCGCACCGGCCGCCGCTGCTGCGCGTGATCTTCCAACTGATGATCGCGCCCACCCAGGGCTCCCTGGAGCTGGCGGGCGTCACCCTGACCCCCGTCGAGGCGGGCGCCGACGCCGCCAAATTCGATCTCGTCGTCAACCTCTTCGAGGCGGCGGGAGGGATCGGCGGCGGTTTCCTCTACGACGCCGACCTCTACGACGCAGCCACGGTCACCCGGCTGACGGGGCATTTCGGGGCCCTGCTCGAAGCCTGGATCGACACGCCGGGCCGGCGCCTCGCGGACTTGGCCGTGCTCGCCGCCGCCGAGCGCCACCAGCTCCTCGTCGAATGGAATCCGGCGCCCGCGGTGGAAGACGGCGGCCGCCTCTGCCTGCACCGCCGCTTCGAGGCCCAGGCGGACCGCGCGCCCGGCGCCGTGGCGCTCTCCCTGCCGGGAGAGGACGGCGAGCGGCTCACCTACGCCGAGCTCGACGCCCGCGCCAACCGGATCGCCCGCCATCTCCAGGCCCGCGGCGTGCGGCCCGGGGACCGCGTCGCCCTCCTCCTGGAGCGCTCGGCGGAGATGGTGGCGGCCATCCTCGGCGTGCTCAAGGCCGGCGCCGCCTACGTGCCGATCGATCCCAACTATCCGGCCGAGCGCGTCGCCTTCCTCCGCGCGGACAGCGGCGCCGCCCTCCTGCTCGCCGCCGAGGACCTGGAGGCGACCGCCCGCCAGGCACCTGAGCGCCTGGAGGCCCCCCCCCATGCGGACAGTCCCGATCTCCCGGCCTACGTGATCTACACCTCGGGCTCGACCGGGACGCCCAAGGGGGTGGTGGTCACCCACGCCAACGTCGACCGCCTGCTCACGGCGACCGACCCCTGGTTCGATTTTGGGTCTGAGGACGTCTGGACGCTGTTCCACTCCTACGCCTTCGACTTCTCGGTGTGGGAGATCTGGGGGGCCCTGCTCTACGGCGGCCGGCTGGTGGTGGTGCCGTATTGGGTGAGCCGCTCGCCCGAGGCCTTCCACGAGCTGCTGCGGGAGGAGCGGGTCACCGTGCTCAACCAGACCCCCTCCGCCTTCCGGCAACTGATCTGGGCCGCGGAGGGGAAGCCGGCCGACCTCGCCCTGCGCTACGTCGTCTTCGGCGGCGAGGTCCTGGAGCCGGCCAGCCTCGCCCCCTGGCTCGCCCGTTACGGTGAGAGCCCCCGGCTCATCAATATGTACGGCATCACCGAGACCACCGTGCACGTCACCTACAGGCCGGTGGGGGAGGCGGACCTGGCGGGGGGCAGCCGGATCGGCCGGCCCATCCCCGACCTCGCCGTCCACCTGCTGGACGCCGGCCTGCGGCCGGTGCCGGTGGGCGTTCCGGGGGAGATCCACGTCGGCGGCGCCGGTCTGGCCCAGGGCTATCTCCACCGGCCGGACCTGACCGCGGAACGCTTCGTCCCCGATCCCTTCGCGGCATCGCCCGGCGCGCGCCTCTACCGCTCGGGCGACCTCGCCCGCCGCCTGCCGGACGGCGACCTCGAATACCTCGGCCGGGCCGACCAGCAGGTCAAGATCCGCGGCTTCCGCATCGAGCTGGGGGAGATCGAGGCCGCGCTGACCGAGCAGCCCGGGGTGCGCGAGGCGGTGGTGGTGGTGAGATCCGACCGATCCGACGGATCCGACCGATCCGTCGGATCTTCAGAGGACCGCCGGCTGGTAGCCTACCTGGTGGGGGAGGAGCTGGACGCCGCCGCCCTGCGCCAGGAGCTGGCGCGGAGGCTGCCGGACTACATGGTCCCCGCCGCCTTCGTCTTCCTCGACGCCCTGCCGCTCACCGGCCACGGCAAGGTCGACCGCCGGGCGCTGCCGGCGCCGGACGCCGCCGCTCCGGCCGCCGCGGCCGGCCCGGCGCCCCGCGACCCCCTGGAGCGCTTCCTCGCCGGCCAGTTCCACGACGTCCTGGCCCTGCCGGCCGAGCGCGAGCTGGGCGTCGACGAGAGCTTCTTCGACCTCGGCGGCACCTCGATCACCACCGCCATCTTCACCCACCGCCTCCAGGAGGCCCTGGGGGA
>DASXJP010000363.1:0-13506 GCA_036497345.1 Thermoanaerobaculia bacterium | reverse complement strand
ATGCGCCACCGAGAGCAAGGACGTGCCGGCGATCATCGACGCCCTCAACTCGATCGTTTCAACACGCTCAGCTCTTCAAACCCTTTCGATGATCGTCGCGATCCCCTGACCGCCGCCGATGCAGAGGGTGATCAGGGCGGTGTTGAGGTCCCGCCGCTCGAGCTCGTCGAGCGCCGTGCCGAGCAGCATCGCGCCGGTCGCGCCCAGGGGATGGCCGAGGGCGATCGCGCCGCCGTTGACGTTCACCTTCGCGGGCTCGACCCCCAAGCTGCGCATCGTCTGCAGCGGGACCACGGCGAAAGCCTCGTTGATCTCCCAGAGGTCGACGTCCTGCACGCTCATGCCGGCCTTCTCCAGGGCCCGGCGCGAGGCCGGCGCGGGCGCGGTCAGCATGATCAGCGGCTCGGAGCCGATGGTGGCCATGGCCCGGACGCGCGCCCGAGGCTTCAGGCCGTGGGCTTTCGCATAGTCCCCGGAGCCGATCAGCACGGCCGCGGCGCCGTCCACGATGCCGCTGGCATTGCCGGCGGTGTGGAGGTGACGGACCTCGGAGAGCTGGGGATAGCGGGCGAGGGCGATCTGATCCAGCGTTTCGCCATTCGGGCCCACCGGGGTCGCTCCCAGGGCCGTGAACGCGGGGTTGAGCGCGGCGAGCCCCTCCAGGGTCGTGTCGTGCCGCGGATACTCGTCCTTCTCCAGCACCACCTGGCCGGTCGCCGGGTCTTTCACCGGGAAGAGGCCGCGGCCGAAATAGCAGTTGGACTGCGCGATCGCCGCCTTGCGCTGGGATTCCAGGGCGAAGGCGTCCAGCTCCTCGCGGGAGATGCCTTCGAGCGAGGCGATCACGTCGGCGCTGATCCCCTGCGGCACCTGGAAGATCTTGCCGCGCAGGGTCATGTTCTCGCCGTCCTGGCCCGCGCGGTCGGCTCCCATGGGCACCCGCGACATGCTCTCCACGCCGCCGCCCACCACCAGCTGCTGGGCGCCCGACATCACCCCCATGGCCGCGAAATTGATCGCCTGGAGCCCCGAGCCGCAGAAGCGGTTGACGGTCGTCCCGGTGACCTCCTGGGGCCAGCCGGCGGCCAGCACGGCGTTGCGGGAGATGTTGGCCCCCTGCTCGCCGGCCTGGGAGACGCAGCCGGCGATGACGTCCTCGACGTCGGCCGGATCCACGCCGGCCCGCTCCACCAGCTGGTTGAGCGTCTGGGCCAGCAGCTCCTGGGGGTGGACGTTGGAGAGAGCGCCCTTGCCCGCCTTGCCGCGGCCCCGCGGCGTACGGACGGCGTCGAGAATATAGGCGTCGGTCATGACGGATCTCCTTGTATACGAACGGTCGTTCGATTTCATATCCAAAAAATTCAGGCCTTGGCTTCCGCCATGAGCCGCTCGAAAGCGGCCCGGGCGCGCGCGTCCGCTTTGGGGTCGCGCAGCATGCGATGCATGTGGTGGTAGCCCAGGGCGATGGCGAGGACGTCGAAAGAGAATTGCTCCACGTCGAGGTCCTGCCGGAAGTGGCCGGCCTCGACGGCCATGCGGGCCCCCTTGGCGATGAATTCGAAGCGTCGCCGGTGGGCCTCCTGGAGGTAGTCGCGCTGCGGCCCGGGACGGTCGTCGAATTCCACGGCCGCGGCGATCAGCAGGCAGCCGCCGGGCATCGACGGATTGTTCTCCCAGTCGAGCCACCGCTCGAACACGGCCCGAATGCGCGGCTCCCCCCGGGGGGCGGAGAGCGCGGGGTGGATCACCGTCTCCTCGAACCTCTCCACGGTCGCCTGGAGCACCTGGAGCTGGAGCTCGTCCTTGGACCCGAAGTGGGCGAACAGGCCGCTCTTCGAGAGCCCCAGCTCGGTCGAGAGGGTACCGATCGTCAACCCCTCCAGGCCGTCGCGGCTGGCCAGCCGGACGGCCTGGTCGAGGATGCGCTCGCGGGTTTCGGCTCCCTTCCTCATGGCAGGGAGAACTATACGAACGATCGTTCTATTCCGTCAAGACCCCCCCTGGGACCGCCGGCGGTCCCAGGGGGTAAAAACGAAAGACCCCGGCACCTTTCGGCAGCCGGGGTCTCAAGGGTCCTTTTGGTGGCGTTGGGTTCCCCTTCCGGGTCACCCCCCTGTGCCACGGACACGTGGAGGATCCCCTTACGAGGACGCCACCTCCATGGAACCGTGTTTACCTTCTATCACTGGACCACCTCCTTCCTGGGCGTATCCCTCATCGGCGGGCCCCAACCCGCCCGGTCCCGTGGGCCGCCCAAGCCGCTTGGAACCGCCACGTCACTCCAGGGAGGAGGCGTGGACCCTAGACACAACAATATGTTGGGGTAGGAATTCCCAAAAGTCAACGGTCAAGCTGAGTTAGGAGAGGCTTCTTAAAGAAGGGGCCCGAAGGCGGGAGGCCCTGTGGTATCTTCGCGCCCAAGTCCGCAGTCAGGGACCCGAATCCGGAGGGAAACAACATGAAAAAAGTCGGAATCCTGTTCGGCCAGGAGGACACGTTCCCCTGGGCGTTGATCGAGCGCGTGAATGCGCGGAACGTGGACGGCATCACCGCCGAGGCGGTCCGCATCGACAAGCTGATTCAGGGCGAGCCCTCGGGCTACGCGGTCATCGTCGACCGCATCTCCCAGGACGTCCCCTTCTACCGCGCCTACCTGAAGAACGCGGCCTTGAACGGCACCGCGGTGGTGAACAACCCCTTCTGGTGGAGCGCCGACGAGAAGTTCTTCAACAACTGCCTGTCCACCAGGATCGGCGTCGCCGTCCCCAAGACCGTGCTGCTCCCCTCCAAGGAGCATCCGCCGGACACCAGCGCGAAGTCGTTCCGCAACCTGGCCTATCCCCTCGCCTGGGAGGCGATCTTCGACTACGTCGGCTTCCCGGCCTACTTCAAGCCGTTCGCCGGCGGCGGCTGGAAGAACGTCTACCGGGTGACCGGCCCGGACGACTTCTTCCGCGCCTATGACGAGACCGGCCAGCTCGTGATGATGCTCCAGGAGGAGATCACCTTCACCGAATACTTCCGCTGCTACGCGCTCGACTGCCGGGACATCCACATCATGCAGTACGACCCCCGGCGCTCGCACTTCGAGCGCTACGTGCGCAGCAGCCCGCCGGTCGATCCCGCTCTGCTCCAGAAGGTGCACGACGACGTGATGGCTCTGAACGTCTGGCTCGGCTACGACTTCAACACGGTCGAGATGGCGGTGCGCGACGGCATCCCGTACGCCATCGACTTCTACAACCCGGCGCCGGACGCCGACCGCAAGTCGGTCGGCGACGACAACTTCGCGTGGATCGTGGAGAAGGCGGCCGACATGGTCATCCGCAAGGCCCAGGCGCACGTCGAGGGCGGCGACAACCTGCGCTGGGGGCGGTACGTCCAGAAGGCGGTGGCGCCGCCGGTCCCCGCCGTGGGAGCCGTCCTGGGCAACGTCGTGGCCACCGCGATGGGCACGGCCAAGGCGGTGGCCGAGGCTCTCGCACCCAAGGAGTAGACCGCGATGAGCGACGCGAAGCCGTTCACGCTGGGGATCGAGGAGGAGTTCCAGCTCATCGATCCGGAGACGCGCGACCTTCGCTCGCACGTCCAGTATCTCCTCGACGACGACCACACGCTGGCGGACCAGCTCAAGCCCGAGCTCCATCAGTCGGTCATCGAGGTGGGGACGAACATCTGCCCGGACATCCAGGCGGCCCGCCGTGAGATGGTGGCCCTGCGCCGCGACCTGTCGAAGCTGGCGGCGCGCAACGGCCTGACCATCGCCGCGGCGGGCACCCATCCGTTCGCCCACTGGCGGGACCAGCTCATCACGCCCAACCCGCGCTACGCGGAGATCGTCGAGGACCTCCAGCAGATCGCGCGGGCGAACCTGATCTTCGGCCTCCACGTCCACGTCGGCATCGAGGACCGCGAGCTGGCGATCCACATCATGAACGCCGCCCGCTACTTCCTGCCGCACATCTTCGCCCTGTCCACCAATTCACCCTTCTGGCAGGGGCAGAACACGGGACTGAAATCGTTCCGCAGCAAGGTGTTCGACCGCTTCCCGCGCACTGGTATTCCAGATCACTTCCAGAGCCTCTCCGAGTACGAGAATTACATCAAGCTGCTGATCAAGACGCGGTGCATCGACAACGCCAAGAAGATCTGGTGGGACATCCGGATGCACCCGTTCTTCAACACGCTCGAATACCGGATCTGCGACGTGCCCATGCGGGTGGACGAGACCATCGCGCTGGCGGCGCTGATCCAGGCGGTCACCGTCAAGCTCTACAAATTGATCCGGCAGAACCTCGGCTTCCGCCTCTACCGCCGCCTGCTGCTCAACGAAAACAAATGGCGCGCGGCCCGGCACGGCATCTCGGGAAAGCTGATCGATTTCGGCAAGCAGGAAGAGGTGGACTGCGTGGCGCTGATCCACGAGCTCCTCGCCTTCATCGACGACGTGGTGGACGAGCTCGGCAGCCGCGAGGAGATCGAATACATCCACCAGATCCTGCGCACAGGCACCGGGGCCGACCGCCAGATCGCCGTCTTCCAGGCCACCAACGACGTCCGCAGCGTGGTCGATTTCATCGTGCAGGAAACCCATCACGGACTGGAGTGACGGCCCCCCGATGGTTCCCGAGATCCGCCGCGCCTACAACGCCCAGTTTACCGAGCAGCGCTATCAGGAGATGATCCGCGACCTGGAGCGGGACGCCGGCTGTCCCGTGGACTTCCGGGTCTCCGAGACACCGCTCTTCCTCTCTGAGAGATTGACCCGCGAGCTGATCGCAGCCGCCCACGAGGTGCTGGGCGCCGTCACCTCCGAGGAGTACCTGCGGCAGGCGGACCGCGCCGTGCCGCCCCATCTCAAGGTGCCGGGGGACGAAGGGCATACGGTCTTCCTCCAGGTCGACTTCGCCATCGTGCGCGGGGAGGACGGCGAGCTCGCCCCCCGGCTCATCGAGCTGCAGGGATTCCCTTCCCTGTATGGTTTCCAATGGCAGCTCGAAAAAGAATACCGCTCCCATTTCCCGGCGGTCCCGGACGGTTGGCTCCCCTACTTCGGAGGGCTCACCTCCGAAACCTATCCGGACGTGCTGCGGGAGGTGATCGTCGCGGACGCCGATCCCGAGACGGTGGTCCTGCTGGAGATCGACCCCGAGCATCAGAAGACGCGGATCGACTTCCACGTCACCCGCCGGCTCCTGGGGATTCCGATCGTCGACGCGCGGGAGGTGATCGAGAGGAACGGGCGCCTGTTCTATCCGCGGGACGGCCGGGAGGTACCCATCCACCGGATCTACAACCGGGTGATCTTCGATGAGGTGGAGCGCAAGGGGCTCGACCTCTCGCGCATCTTCCACCGCGATCTCCAGGACGTCACCTGGGTGGGGCATCCCAATTGGTATCTCAAGATCAGCAAGTTCTCGCTGCCGTTCATCCACAGCCGCTACTGCCCGCCGGCCTGGCTCGTGAGCGATCTGCAAGAATTTCCCGCCGACCTGGAGAATTACGTTCTGAAGCCGCTCTTCTCCTTCGCCGGCCTGGGAGTGGAGCTGGGCCCCAGCCCGGAGCGCCTGCGCGCGCTGCCGGACCCCGAGAATTTCATCCTCCAGCGCCGGGTCGACTACGCTCCGTTCGTCGAGACCCTGGACGAGCCCGCCAAGGCCGAGGTCCGCATGATGTTCCTCTGGAAGGACCGCCCCCGGCTGATCAACAACCTCGTGCGCATGAGCAAGGGGAAGATGATGGGGGTCGACTTCAACAAAGAGAAGACCTGGATCGGCGGGTGTCTGGCGTATCATCCGCCGCTGGGGTGAGCCTGAGTCGCAGGATCGGAGCAAGGAGGATAGCCAAGGTAGTGGTATTCTACTTCAAAGATTACTTCACGCAACTGCAAGCCTGATGGCGGTCTCACGTCCCTTCAAAGGAGAAGTCCTGAACGCATGTTTGGTCCCAGGCGCCTCAAGGCTTTTGGTCCGAAAGAGGCGATGGCAACTCTTCCTTCCTCGGTGCAGGGACTCGTGAGCTCTGGACACGACCGCCGATCCTCGCTTACAATCGTCGACGCTATTTTTTTCGCTGCTCCTAAACGAGGTGCTCGTACATGCGTAAGCTCCGGTTGCCGAAGCCTTTTCGCCACGCCGCGTTCGCGGTGGCCGCCCTGCTCTTCTTCGCCAGCCTCTCCGTCCGTGCCGAAGAATCGTGCCCCTCTTCCGCCGCCCTTCTAGGTGCTTGGACCGCACAGGGCGGAGAGATCCAGGCCAGCTTCGAGTCTGACCGGGTGGTCCTCCGGGAGAAGGATCTGCTGCGGGCGGCTTCGATCCTGCGCCGCGAGCCCTGCAAGCTCGTCGTGCGCGACCAGGGACTGCTGGCGACCTGGGCCTTGAAGGGTGACACGCACTCCCTGCGGCTCGACCGCGGCAAGGATACCGTCGCCTTTGACCGTCTGCCGCAGGTCCCGCCCACCCTCGACATCAGCCCTCTTCCGCTCCCTCCTCCGGGCCCCGTCCCTCCCGACAAGGTGAAGGAGATCGCAGCGGAGCTCAGGGCGCGAGACGACCGAGACCAGGCGGCACATTCGAACAAGGATCAACGAGCAGCCGTCATCGCTGATAATATCCATTATCTCCGAGAGGTTGTGGAACGCTACGGCTGGATCGACATCCCGCGGTTCGGAAAAGCCGCCGCCGCCGCCGCCGTATTCGCCGCCAAGCATGCCAACGACATTCGGCTCGAGCAGGTCGCGCTTCCCATTGCGGAAAAAGACGCGCGAGAGAACGGCGGGGGGAAGGAGATCGTTGCCGTTCTTGTCGACGATCTCTTAATAACACTGGGACACAAGCAAAAATATGGGACCCAGGTCGATAAGGATGAGCACGGTCAGGCCTACGTCATTCCGGTGGAGGACCCCGCCAAGGTGGATGAATACCGCAAGGAGCTTGGGATCCCGCCCTGGTCGGACTACCTGAAAAAGCTAAGCCAGGCGCTCTTACATGGTGCACCGATACGGATACCCGGTCCGGATGAGTAATCGCGGTTGAGCAATCATGCTCAACTCGCTCTACGCAGAGGTGGCCGATGCACAAAGAGAACGGAAAGCAGCGGGTGCTTGCAAGGATGCTCGCGGAAGAGCTGAAAAAAATCCAGGGCGGCAGTGACCCGGTTTACCCTACCGACACACCTCGCTTAGATATAACGGACGCCAACAACGGCGACAAGCCGCCAGTGTGATTCAACGCGAGCTCTGGCGGGAGGTTCAGTATCACCAGCCTCCCGCCTTAGCTCAAGAGACTGGAGGTGCCATGGCTCGGAAAGTACTGATCCTTACCGAAGCAAATGACATCCATGCGATAGCTGTCGCTCAAGCCTTAGAACAGAAAGGGGCGGAGGTGGCGCTCTGGGCGACATCTGACTTTCCTACCCGTTCAGACGAGAGTATTCATTATGACGCCCAAGGCCGGAGGGATATCCGCCTTCACGGTGCCGACCTTCATCTCGAAAATCCCGTTTTCGACACTGTCTGGCGCCGCCGTCCTGCCTATGTAGTCGACCGTGATTCCCTGCACCCCGCGGACTGGGCTTTCGCCAACGGTGAGTGCGGAATGTTCAGGAGATCGTTGTTCCACCTCATCGCCCCAGGTGCATTCTGGGTGAATCCAATTGCAGGTGCTGCCCTCGCCGGGAGTAAATTGCTGCAGCACGAAGCCGCGGTAAAAGTCGGCCTCAGAATGCCGGAGACCCTCTTTACGAACAGCCCAGAGGAGATCCGCCAGTTTCTCTCGCGCGAGAACGAGGTCATATACAAGCCGCTCGATGGCGGCGGCTGGCAAAGCGGTGACGCCCAGTTTCTTCCCTATACGGCAGTTTTGGCCGAGGAAGATCTGGTAGGAGATGAAGTGTTGCGGCAGACTCCCGGTATCTTTCAAGAGCGTATCCCCAAGGCATACGAGCTGAGAGTCACCGTCATGGGCCGCCATGCCCTGGCAGCCAAAGTCCTCTCGCAACAGACAGAGAATGGGAAGGTTGACTGGCGCCGATCAAACGACGAGTTGCAATTCGAGCCGACATTCCTTCCTCCAGAGGTGGAGCTCCAGTGTGCTGCGCTCCTCGACGAGTTGGGGCTCGTTTTTGGATGCTTTGACTTTATCGTGACCCCAGAAGGCGAGTATGTGTTTCTGGAGGTCAACGAGATGGGGCAGTTCCTCTTCATTGAGCGGTGTTGTGGCATGCCGCTGCTCGATGCCTTCTCCGAATTCCTGCTCCAGGGTAGGGTTGATTTTCATTGGAGCCAAGACGCGGTGCGTGTGCGTTATACAGATTCCGAATTCGAGGCTGGTGCCCTAGCACGGCTTAGGGAGTTTCAGGGCCGCCATCGTGCAGTTCCTGACGCATTGGTTACCGAAGAATAGCCGCTGTCAAGAGCTGTCTGCTGATTGTTGTTACCTGCCCCCGGAGGTGAAGATCGGCGCCTTCGCCGCCGGGTGCTTCCAGTGGACCCGCAGGTAGCTCCGGGCCATCGCGAGAGACTGGCTGGTGAGCGCCTTTCGCCCGGCGGCGTCCCGCAGTTGCGTCCACACGGTGCGGAACTGATCGTGCCCGAGCTCGAGCAGGTCGAGCTGCGCGAGCGCCCGCTGGCAGACCGCGACCGCCTTTTCCGTCGCGCCCGCGCGGATGTGGAAGCCGAAGAGGTAGAGGAAATCGAGAAAGGCGTCCTTGTACCACTCCCGTTCGAGGCCCTCGGCGATCATCTCCTCGAGCAGCTTCTCCGCTTCCTTTGTACGACCCAGACCTTCCAGAAGGCGCGCGGCGGTGAACGTATACCTCAGCTTCGCGTTGGGCCGGGTTTGCAGGGCGAGCAGTGACTCCGCTTCCTGGAAGACCAGAAGTGCCTGCTCGATCTGCCCGAGCTCGATCAGACCACCCGAGCGAAGATTTGCGGCGAGCCATCGTAGGGTGGCGTCTTCCGTAGGAATCAAAGGAGCAGCTTGATCGAGAAGAACCAACCCGCGCTCCGGCTCGGTCTCCATCAACGTATAGGCCATCTTCACCAGCGTACGGGCTACCCAAGGCCAATCTTTGCTGGTTTCATAGATCTGCCGGCACCGCTCCAGTAGAGATATGGCTTCTGAAAGGTGCCCTTGCTCAGCTCGGAGCGATGCTGCAATGGAGAGCCTTCTTGCCAGGGGCAGGGGATTCCCGGTCCCCTTCGCCAAGAATTGCTCGGCCTTTTGAAGAGCGACCGTGGCGTGGTGCCATTCGGAGCCGATCCGGCGGGTGTTGGCGAGCTCGGTCCAGATTCCGGCAAGGAGGTCGTTCTTGAATGGGGTAGGGCACTCCTTCGCGTCCATGCCCCGCACAGCCAGAAGGGCGAGGTTGGCGAAAAACTCGGAGTCCTTCCACGAGCCCGCCGAGCGGAGCTCCGCGAGAAGGATTTCCAGGAAAGCCCGGGAATGGCAAGCCCGGGACTGGATCACCCGGTCTCTCTGAGCCTTCCGGGTCAAGCCTCGGAACGAGGACCACTCCGCTCTCGCGGCCAGATCGTCCAGAGCCTTCTCCCGCTCTACCCGGATGACCTCGACCAAAGCCTTGAGCGCCCCTTCCCGCTTCGCACGTGGGGCGATGTCTTCGACGAGATCGGCGATCCGTGCCCGGCAGGGCTGGCAGGAGAGCGCATGCTGCGCCAGCCCTTCGGCCTCGATCTCTCCGGTCTCCCCGGCGGCCAGCCTCCGGATCTCCTCGTTCGCGACATGCGCCATTTTACGTTTTCCTGGAAGAAAAACCTCTGATTAAGCTTCAGTCAACTCCGAAATAAGATCGTCTATACAGTACTGCCAGAAGAGGAGGAGGGGAAGACCTCGGATGCTCTTCCCCGGTTGAGCATGGCGCTCCGGCTACTTCGTCCCGTCCGGGTCCAGGCCGCCCCACAAGTCGCTGGTTGGGGCCGCGGATTGGAGACCGTCCGGGTCCGTCCCGGGCTGCAGTTTGGTGTGATGACCCGCAAGAGCGCCGGTGAGGAGGAGAGCGAAAAGTAAGAGAGCCTGGAGCACAGCTTCTCCTTTCAGGGGCCTGAGCACACGGGCAGCATTGCCCGCGATGGGGGCTCCAAGGCTGAAGTGTCTGCTTCGCCCGGCTCGCGGGCAAGATCTCGGAGGGAGGAGGAATCCAGTATGGAGGTGAGAGACATCCCGGTCCTGGAGACGGAGCGCCTGCGGCTGCGGGCGTTTCGGCTGAGCGATTTCGAGGGGTACGCCGCCATGTGCGGGGACCCCGAGGTGACGCGCTATCTCATGACGCGATTCGACCGTGAGCAGGCCTGGCGGCATCTGGCGTTCCTCGTCGGACACTGGGTGCTGCGGGGCTTCGGCATGTGGGCGGTGGAGGAGAAGGCGACCGGCGCCTTCGTGGGCCGGATCGGTTTCGCCGAGCCGGAGGGCTGGCCCGGCTGCGAGCTCGCCTGGACCCTGGCGCGGCCTTTCTGGGGGCGCGGCTATGCCACCGAAGGAGCCCGCGCCGCCCTGTCCCATGCCTTCACCGTCCTCAAAAAGGACCGCGTCATCAGCCTCATCCACCCGGAAAACCAGGCCTCTATCCGGCTGGCGGAGCGTCTGGGAGAGAGCCTTCAGGGCCGGGCGGAGATCCTGGGACGGGAGCACCTCGTCTACGGCCTGGAGCGGGTTTCTTCGTAGGGGCGGCCTTGCGTTGCCGCTTTGGGCGGGGGGCGGGGTCGCTCAGGAGCTCGATCGAGAGCCGGAGCCCTTTTCCCTGGCGGATATGGTCATTGATAAGTTGAGGCAGGTCCTTGAGATTGCCGCCGCCGTCGTTCAAATAAATCTGAAGACTTTTCAGCAGATCGATCGTTTCATTGTATTCGTTCGGATTCTGGGGCCCTGGATCTGTCGACGCGGCCAAGGGCTGAGGGGCTGGACGGAGCTCGATGGCGACCGATTTCCGCTCCGGCACGGCCTCCAACCCCTTGACCAAATCCAGGCTGGCGATGCCTCTGATCCTGCCGTGGCCGAGTTGCTGGTCCCAGCCGGTCAGGGCGCGCAGAGGTGGTTCCCTCTTCAGTCGATTCTTCTCGTTTTCTTTCGCGCCGTTGACGATCAGATCGCGGATTTCTTTCATGGTCGGGATCTGCCGTCCGGTCTGCGCGGCGAGTTGGAAGATGAGGGCGATCAGGCCCGTCACGTGTGGCGCGGCCATGCTGGTGCCCGAGATCACCGTAGTCCCCCCTTGCGCGCGCGCCGCCAGGATGCTGACCCCCGGAGCGCTGACGTCCGGTTTGTCGTCGTTTCCTTTGCGCGTGGGGCCCGCGGACGAGCTCTGATAGGGGCCGGCGGTCAGGGCGTCCGCAAAGGTGTCGAAGGCTCCCACCGTGAGGGGGATCTCGCCGCAGGCGATGGAGCCCAGGGTGCGGGTCGGATCCGCCTTGTCACCGAAGTGGGCCAGCCCTTGATCGTCCTGCTCGATCCAGGCATCGAAAAGAACCCTCTCTGTGGACGACTGTGCGGGCTGGGGTGACTCTGACTGGTCTGTATCGATGGCGAGCCTCACCGTCCAGGTTTCCGGCGGGCCCGCGGTGCCCAGGGGAGAGACCCGGATGTCGATCTGGTTGTCGTGGTTGTTGGGGTCGTCTTCCCGGTGGCTGATCCGGCCGATTCTGTTGCCGCCGTCATGGATATCGTAGGTTTCTCCGAGCGGGACAGGGCCCAGGGTGACGCTGGGACGGTCCGGAGTGGCAGGGCTCGTCAGCCACACCTTCAGCTTGAGATACGGTTTCGGAGCTTCATCCGGCTGCCGATCCTTGTTTTTTGGGGGATCTCCTGGATACCAGATCTCCATTTCGTTCTTGGGCGGCTGTGGTGCGCCCGCGGGAGGATTCGTGGTCTCGAACAACGGATCTGCATTGACGAGCTTCCGCGGATCGAGGAACCACGGAATCTCGATGGGCTTGTCCGGTGTGACCGTCTGCCGGACGTGGCCGCCCATGGCGAAGGAGTTTCCCGCCGAGATCACGAGGGCCCGGCCTTCGCGGAACGTGCCGTCGGGCTTTTTCAGCAGAGCTTCGAAGCCCTGCTCGACGAGGGTCCTGCCGTCGTGGGGGCCCCCGGTGGTCGAGAGGCTGAGGTTGACGACGGCCGGGCGCCCCAGCTCTCCCGCCTTGAGGAAGATGTATTCGACGGCTTCCAGGAGGTGGCGGGAGTTTCCGAGGCACTGGTTTCCCACGGTCCTGAGATGCACGAAGATCAGGTCGGCTCCCGGCGCCACTCCCGCTGCGGATCTCTCCACGGGGCCGGCGGGCGGCTTGCCGTCCAGGATATTGGGCTCGAGCCCGTTCCCGGCCGCGATGTCCATCACGTGCGTGCCATGGGCCCCGATCGCGGGCGTGTACTTGAGGGCCGCGTAGGGGTCTGGTTGCAAGAGCGCCTTGTCAATCCGCTCGCGAGTGAATTCCCGGCCCCCTGCGAAGTCTTTTGGAGGGGACTCCTGGTTTTTCGGCACGTCCGACTGGTCCCAGAGGGCGAGCAGGCGGGTGGCGCCCGACGGCGAGCGGAAGCTCCGGTGCCTGAAATCGCAGCCCACGTCCACGATCCCGATGATGGCGCCGGAGCCGTCGAGGCCCGGAGGCGTCGGGAAAGTCTGGCGCAGCTTCGCGGGATCGCAGGAGATCGCGGGGACGGATTCGTACAGGTGCGCGTAGATCTCCTGGGCCGCCTTGAGACTTTCGAATTCCGGGCGGACGTCCTCGAAATCGTCGACCTCGACGGTGCCGGTGACGATGTCTCCATCTCCCGGACGCCGGGAGAAGTGGAATCTCTCGTCGTTGGGGACGTCCTTGCCGTTCAGCCTGCCAATGACATCCAGGAGGATACTACCGTTTTTTTTGTAGGTAATCGCAGGAGAGCAATCCTGACGTGCTTGCTTTCGCAATTTCTCTTCCTGGGCATGAGGATCGTGTTGGTTCTTTATGGGCACGATCTCGAGGTGCAATCCTTGGGTCTGGTCGGTTCCGGCCATCGTCCGCCTCCTGTCAGGTTGCTGATAAGGACGGACGGAACGCGGGATTTTCGCGCGGGGAAAACACGCGCTCCGTCCGTCTCCAGAGGTTGAACCGAGCTGAGCGAGCCGAGCCCCATGCCTGCGATCCCATTCCACGCCCCATGGCCCTGCCGGGTGCCGCATCCGACTCGTGAGGTACTCTGGTACAATCCTCCGAAACGCTCGAATTTCGGAGAAGGTCATGCCTTCGAGGAAGCAATGAGAAGCGCGTGGACCTTTGGCGCGGTGTCGCTGGGGCTGGGCGCTCTGGCGTTCGCTTTTATCTATAAATATCCAGGGGCAGAAAAAGAGCCGGCGTCCCGGTCGATCGAGCCCCGTCTGACTGGAGTGAGGGCCTACACCGCCTGCCGGGTCGATCCGGCGGCGCCGGACCTGGTGCCCGACGCGATCTGCGGCGAGCCGCGGAAGCCGTTGCCCCTGGAGAAGGGGCCGAGGATCGTCACGACGGCGGTT